>JAILKX010000031.1 GCA_024693415.1 Bacilli bacterium | reverse complement strand
GCCCCATAGGATTCGGACTGATCCAATATGACCTTCCTAAGCGTTTCCCGATCCATAGCAACCTCCTAAACAATAGATTTTTGTTCTATCGGCAAGACAATATTAGTTCAATTTTGTTCTATCGACAAGACAAAATCATGTCAATTCCGTTCTGCCGACAAGACAAAATGAATATAGCCCCATGATTCGCAAACCCGTATAGCCCTGTTATCATAAATGTATATCAAAATATATATCAATAACGAATCAACGCCCACTGGGCCCCACACGATACAAATCTATCTTGTCTATGGCGGGGGCGCTTAGGATCAATCCTTTCGGGATCCTGCCTCCGCTGCTATTGATCAGCTCGTAGTTGCGGATGATGCTGATGATCTTCCTGGCTTCCTGCTTTTCCTCATCGTAGCGGCGATGCTGTCGAGGGTGATTATGTTCTCGGCCATAATTGTATCCTCCTTCTATTTCTTGTCTTTGCGCTAAAGCCCCACCGCTCTGCTTTGGCATCAAGCAAAGCCAGAAGGTGGGGCGGATTCTTATCCTTAGATAATAACTTTGGGCAGTCTCATAGGTCGAAATGCCCATCGCCTTGGAGCCTTTTCCGGGTGACGCGGTTGCAGATGTCGGCCTCGGAGTTGGTCACCAGGATATAGCGCCTATCCCCTCCATCTTCTTCGTTCAGGGCCTTCACCGCTTTTCCTGCGGTTCCGCTTCCGGCGAAGAAGTCGAGGACGATCGAATCCTTTTGGGATGTCGCCCTGATAAGCTCTTGGATGAGCTTTACGGGCTTCGGGGTCTGGAAGAGGCCCCTGTTGCCGAGGTCTAGGGCAAGCTCATCCTTGGCCGATGAGTTCGTGCCATAGCCGTCGAACGCACGCGGCATATCGATCAGGGTTCCCTCTGGGCTTTTCACCTGCCCTAGGGACGCCGAGCGATCCTTGCGGGCGAAGATGATGAACTCATGCCCGCTCGGGTTGGCTTTGGCGGTGTTTAAGGCGCGGTTCTTATCGAACTTCGGGTTGCTCGTCTTCCAGATGCGCGAGAACACGTTCTTCGATCCGAAGATGGTGCGGCATAGCTTCAATAAGGAATCGTGCTCGCCGGAATCGATGTTCATGACTAGCCATCCCCTATCGGACAATAGGGGCTTCGCTAGTTTTAGGCGCCCAGCGATGAAGTCGAGGTAGCTCCCGCCGAAGTCATCCTGGTAGCCGATGTAGCCGATCTTCGTATTGTAAGGCGGGTCGATGACGATGGAATCGACTTTGCCCTTCAAGGTCAGCTGGAGGCCCTTGAGGGAAGGCAGGTTATCCGACTCGACGATGTAGTCGCTGCGCGAGGTCCTGTAGGCGATCTTGCAGGGCGAATTGAGGGTGACGTTCCTATCGAGGACGGTGCCCTTATAGACCGAGATCTCCTTGAGGGAAGCGCAATGGGCGAAGGCCCACTCACCGACGTATGAGACGAAATCGCTAAGATGGATGTTTCTTAACGAAGAACAGTTCGTGAAGCAACTTTTTCCAATCTTAGATACGTTCTTCAATACGATTGACGTCATCTTGTCGCAGCCGGAGAACGCGCCCCGTTCAAGCTCAATGACCGACTCCGGGATCTTGAATTCCCCGACGGCTTTGCTCGGCGGGCAGCAGATGAGTTTGCCTCCATCTTCGGAGAGCAGCAAGCCATCCTGAACCCTGAAGAAAGGGGATTCCGATTCGAAGGTTATGTCGCATCCGACGAAGGGGTTGTAGCCGATCTTGGTCAGAGTTTTGGGCAGGACGAGCGACTTGATGCCTTTGCACCTATAGAACGAGTTGCGGCAGATGGTCCTTAATCCATCGCGTAAGATCAGGCGGTCCGCATCGATGCTTGGCAGCACCCCGATGAGCTCGGTTCCATAGCGGTTATAGACCACGCCTCCATCGATTTGGTAGGCGGGCGAGTCACCGCTTAAAGCGAGATTGAAGCAGCCGGAGAAGGGGAAGTTCTCCATATGGATGAGCGACTTGGGGAGATGGACTTTCCTAAGGCCCTCGCACATATAGAAGGCATGCTTGCCGATGATCCTCGTCCCTTCGAGGGGCGCGAATTCCGTCAAAGGGGAATTGATCGGGAAGTGGATGAGGCGCCGCTCCTTGGGGTCATATAGGGCGCCATCGACCGTCTCGAAGCGCTTTGACCTGTTGATGAGGGTGAGCTTCGGGCAGCCCGCGAAGGGGTTATTGCCCATCTTGGTGACGTTCTCGGGGATAGTGACCCTCTCGAGGTTAGCGCAGTTATAGAAGGTGTCGCCCCCTAGGTCCTCTAGGGATTCCGGGAGTTTCACCTCCACCACTTCCTGGTTGTCCCAGAATAGGCCTGAGTCGAGCGATACGACGCCTTCTGGGACGCTTGCAAGCGGGCCATGCCCCTCATAGGCGATCGCCTTGCCCTCGCTTACGACGAAGCCGTCTTTGACGAAAGAGGGATAGACCTCCCCATAGAAGGACAATGCGCCTTCGAAGCATTCCATATTCACGGAGAATCCGTTCGCGTTGACCTTGCGCTCGATGACGCCGCTATAGAGCCTCGATCGATATAGGATCGCGTCGAACTTGCCCCTAGGGATGGCGGGTATGGCCTTGGCGTCATAGTCGACGCACTTGAAGCAGGCCCTGCCGACATAGACGTCGAAGTCGTTGTCGAGGTCAAGGATGATGCTGACCGCGGGCACCCCGATGGTCAATAGGCGGTCGATGAGCTCGAGGACGACGAAGGAATCCCCGTCGTTAAGTTTCAGGCATTCGCCATTTATGACCGCCGGGCCCTCGATCAAAGCCTCGCCCTTCTTGCAGGAGATCACGATGCTGGCGCCTTCATATCCCTTGACGAAGATGCCTTCCTTGAATTCCTCGAACCCAAGCGCCCAGTAGAGCGCGGTGTATTTGAGGTCCTTGGCGATCCTCAAAGACGTCAGTTCGTTTCCGTTTCGATCCATAATTCTCCCTCCTTCTGCCTTTCGGCGATCTCTTCGCCCTTCTCGATGATGAGATCGGCTATTTCTTCTGGGGTCATCCCATCGGTATGGATAACCCAGGATGGCCAATGGTAGATCAAGGAGAATTCCTTCATCTTCCGGTAGATTTCCTTGGCCTTGTTCGCTTTCTCGATATCGGCGTCCCCAGCATCCCTTTTCGCGGCCCTTGCCCTGATCGTCTCCGCTTTCGCGAGGAGGATCACATTGAGGTCGGGCTTTCGGAGGACGCGGCTAAGAAGCTCGAATACCGGCTTGCTTTCTAAGGTGCCGCTCCAGGCGTAATTGGAGAGGATGTAGCGGTCGGTCACGATATCTTTGTCGCCCCATTCGGCCTGGAGGTATAGGTATTGGAGCCCATAGAACCAGGAGGTGAAGATGCGGTCGGGACTAGCGTTCACCTTGTCGCGGATGCGGAAATAGTTGACCCAATCCGCTTCTTTGTCGCCCTCATCCGTCAATAGATGGAGCGGCTTCTCGACGAATTCGACGCCAAGCCGCTTGCTCAGCAATCGGCAGACGGTGGTCTTTCCGACCCCGTCCATCCCTTCGATTGAGACGTGTTTCATAGGCGTTCCTCCTTTCCTAGTTGGGTGCGCTTGGCCTCAGCCATTGCGCTTTCTCGTTTTCTCCTCGGCCTTCTTGCCGCTAGTGAAGCCGTCGAGGACCTCGAGGTAGCCCGAGACCCGGCGGATCCGGGTGATGGATTTGCTATGGCAGCACGGGCATTCGTCGAACACCCCCGCTTCCCCGCACTCATCGCAGATGTCCTTCGGGAAGTTGAACCCGAGGTAATGGACGCCGGACCTGACGGCAGTCTCGATGAGCTCGAGCAACCCCTCTTCGTTGCCTAGCGGGGCTTCGCCCATCTCGACGTAGCTGATGGAGCCGCCGTTGCAGAGGGTGTGGAAGAGGCCTTCGGTCTGGATTTTCTTGGTCTTCGAGAGGCCGGAGTCGACGTTGACGTGGAAGGAGTTCGTATAGAACCCCTTGGAGAAGATGTCTTCCTTCGGGGTGTAGCGCTTGGAATCGATCTCGACGAACCGTCCCGAGATCAGCTCCCCGGCGGTCGCTAGGAGCGAGAAGTTGTACCCGGTCTCTTTCCTTAGAAAGTCGCAGTAGGTCCTCATCCCCTTCACGATGCCATAGGCGATGAGATAGGTCGGCATATCGGCGTAGAACCTCTTGCCGGTGAGGACTTCCACCGCTTCGCTTAGCCCGATGAAGCCGATGGAGAGGGTGCCGTGCTTGAAGGCCTCCTCAACGCCATTCGGCCCATCGAGGGGCGCGCACCAGGTCTTGTATTTGAGATTGGCCGGGAAGTCGTCCTTCGCCCGCTTGAGCAGTTTCTTGTCGCGGTCGATCAATATGTCTTTGACGGTCGAGGCGACGTCGAGCCACCTCTTCTGGAAGGTCGCGACCTTATCGTCTACTGGGGCATCAGGGTATTCCTGCTCGATTTTTAGGGCGATGCGGGGCAAGTTGATGGAGATGTTCGTGATGTTGCCCCTTCCGGTCGCCCCCTTATGGCCGTAGAGGTCATCGACGACCCGGGTCCTGCAGCCCATCACCGAGAGCAAACGCGGATCGGTCTGACGATCCTCTTCGCAGTCGGCGAGGAGGTAGGTCGGGATCATCTTCTCGGCGGTGCAGGCCAAGGCGAGCAGCAACAGGTCGTGGTTTGGGTCGCCCTCTTTAAGGTTGATGCCATCTTTGACCTTGAAGACGATGTTCGGCTTATAGACCTTAGGCCCCGCCTCTTTGAACGCCTTGATGAGCGAGGCTTCGATGTGCCTAGCGAGATCGGTTTGGGCCAAGCCGATATTGAAGCTCACGTAATAGGAGGTCTTGCCCATCCTCGTGTGGTTGAAAGTGCACCACTCGACGAGGGCGGAGAGCTCAGAATCGATCATATCCCGCACGGATTGGCTGTCTTTGACGCCGATCTTATCGAAGATCGCGACCAGGTCATCCCCGAAATTGGGGAAGGCCATCCCGCCGGATTGCTCGTTGCCGTATTCCTCGAAGGTCAGCTTCATCCAATTGAAGATGCGGGCGACCTTGGAGAGTTCGCTCCCCGACTTGAATTCGTCGAAGGGGTAGCGCGAGAAGTCGAAGGTCAAACAGTTGTAGGTATAGCCATACCCGTCGAGGTCATGGATGTGGATCGTTCCCTCTCTGTGGAGCTTCGCCCATTCCGCGGGGAGGGAGTCAAGAATCTCTTCTTTGACGGACTTCTCCCCGATGGAGTGGATCTCGCCGATGTAGCTATTGCGGTTGGCGGCGTTGTCGTGGGTGGTTTGTTTCATAATGGTTATCTCACTTTCTTGAATACTTGGTTCTTGGAGCCGACGAAGGGTTTGGTGGAAGTCTTCTGCTCCAGCCTGAAGGGTCCGTATTTGAGGTAGGTGACCCCGTCGATGATCCCTTGCGGCACCTCCGATATGTCGTGGCCGGTATAGAGGGCGATGTCGAAGCCCTTTAGCAGCCCGATGAGCTCGGAGACCGCTTCCTTCTGGAGAAGCGGCTCGCCGCCGGTGATGGTGACCTTCTTGTTACGGCAATTGGCCTTAAGCGCTTCCGCGAGCTCTTTGACCTCCATCTCCTCGCCGGAATTTGGGTCCCAGGTCGAGGGGTTTTGGCACCCCTTGCAATGGAGGTCGCATCCCTGGAAGAAGACCAGGGACCGGAGTCCCGGGCCGTCCACCAGCGATTCGCAGTAGGCGATCCGATTGATCCTGACCTTCATCAGGCTTCCTCCCCGAGGAACTCGCGGCTCCCCTTGCGGAGCTCGCCGCGCTTGAAGGCGCGGTACTTCATGTTCTGCGGCCTCTCTTGCTTCCGGCCAGCGCTTCTTTGGCAGGACTCGATCCGATCGGTCAGGAGATCCCAGGGGATGTCCCTGCGGCATTTCGCCTTGAGGTAGGGATCCTTGTCGTTGGCAGCGCGGAGGGTGTCGTAATCCTTCTTCTCGATCTCTTCGCAGGAGAGGATAGCGTCCTTCTTGTGATGCTTGACCCTCGGAAGCGACCTGGCGAAGCTCGCGGCTTCGTGGGCGTCTTTGGCATAGATGGCGAAGGCGAAGGGGTAGTACTCGCCTTTTCCGACGTGGCCGCACATCGCGATCACTCGGAAGTAACGGATTGAGGGGGTGGTTTGTTTCATGGTGGCGTCCTCCTTTGGACACCCAAATGATGCGGCTTGCGAACTTTTCCTCTCAGGGTCAAAAATGTCCCCCCATACGAAAAAGGAGCCCTACTCCTCGGGGAATAGGAACTCCTTCATGTCGATGTCGAAGATCTCGCAGATCATGATGATGGTATCGATCTTGGCGACGCCATTAGCGATCCATCTGCGCAGTTGGCGATCATCCTCGTAGCCGAGTCTTTCCGCCGCCTGCTCACGGGTCAGCCCCTTCTTCGAAATCAACTTTCCAAGCCTTTCGCCAATTTGCTTAGCGTCAGGATATTTGGATTGCGCCATTTTGCAATTCCTCCTTTGCTAAGCTTTCGCAATGCTCCGAAGGACGCTTGATAGCACGCCTATATTATATACGAATAACGAAAAGCGCGCTCATAGGCGCGCCAAGATGTTTCTCCGTTTCCTATTTATGGTGCTTGACGTGGAAATGGTCGCGGTTTGTGACGTATTCGTCCCCGAGCTCGAACTCGAATTCCGAATAGCCGATCATGCCATTTGAGAACATGGTGCCGAGCAAGAAGATGCAAAGCATGAAAGACGCAAGCATCGCGACCCAAACGCCAAAGTCGATCTCACCATTGAAAATATAAAGGATGAGCGAAGCGACGGAGAAGCCGAATGAGGCGATCGCCAAAGACCAATTCGTCAAGACCCAGACCCAATTGGATTCGGTCTGCCATTTCAACTGACCATCATTCAGATAGAAATGCGTGTTTTTCTCATTCAGGGGGTGGGAGGCCGGGGTCCGCGGGGAAACCCTGACCACAAAAAGCAATTTCCGCAGGCATCCAAGAAAAAGCAAAAGGGCGCCGACGAATAGGAGGATGAATGATGGACCTGGCTTTATCGCAAGCGCGACGATCGCCGCGGCCAAAAGGATAAGCGACACCCCCAAAGCCGCCGAGCGACTCACAAGCGCGCGCTTCTTCTCGGTCTTGAATTCCCGTTTGTCGCGCTCGACGAGATACGCCGTGCCTTCCTCAATGAACTTCTCGTAGCCCTCAACCGGCTTAAAGGGATCATCCGAAGAGCCATTCGGCGTCAAGGCGTCGAAGAGGTTAAAGTTTGTATCCTGCTGTTTTTCATCTTTCATGGATGGTTCCTCCCCCTATTGCTGCCTTCGGTGGGCCGATGGGATGACCTCGACGACCTTCCCGCCCTCGATCTGATAGATGTTGGCGAGCACGAGCGAATTATAGAAGACGTTGCCTTCGGGCCATACGTATTTCACCGTGTCATAGTTCGAGAGGAACCCGCGGGAAAGCAGGACGAATAGGAGCAAAAAGAATACCGTCAACGCGCCGAAAGCGATGCACGCCCCCCGATATTCCGGGTGGGCGACGGAGCTTTCGACGTAATAGACGATGAGGTTGCCAAGCCACCCCACAATGGTCAGCAAGAGGCAGGTTTTGTTAAGCGACCAAGAGCGCCTGCTCGCGAATGGGAAGCCAGAGGAGTCCGGACGGAATAGCCCAAGGCACTTCTCAATCATAATGGGCGCTGGCATCTCTTTCTTAAGATCCGCCATCTTCGCGGCCCTGATCGCGACGAGGAAGAGGGAGATCGCCATGACGAGGGAGAGCGTAGAATAAAAGCCAAAGAGCATGGTTTCGAAGATCTGCAAGAGCAATCCGAAAAGGGCGAAAAGGCCAAAGCAAACGAACACAATGCCCTTCTGCAGCGCAAAATCCCCTCCATAACGGTCGATGATGAAGTTCCATAGATACGTTTTGGACGCGCGTGCCATCCTCGCGACGAAAGCCTTCCTGGCCTCGACCTCCTGCACATCGCGCGCAAGCTGGCTCGATGCGCTCACCTTGGTCGAGGCTTCGAGCTTCTCTATGCGGTCGGAAAGGGAATCGAGGTCGTCGAAAACGTTTCTGCTGGTATCGAATTTAGCCATTCTTCACCTTCTGCCTCGCCCGTTCGAGGTAGGCGTCGGCCCGTTCCTCGCCGACGATGCTGTTGAGCGCGGCGATCGAGACCGCCCTGCTCTCGACGAGGTATGCGCTGAGGTTCAGCAGCATGTCGTTGGCCTTGTCGAGCTTCTTGTCGAGGATGTCGAGCTTCATGTCCTTCAAAAGGATGATCTGGCGCTGCAGCTCGGCGTTTTGGCCCTCTAGGTCCATCTTCTGAAGCGATTCGGAATCGAGCAGGGCCTTATATTTCTCAACCTGCTCGTGGGAGGCCATCTTCTCGGATTCAAGTTCGGACGCGAGCGCCTTGAGGTCGGACCTAAGTTTTGCGTTCTCGCGCTCGGATTGCCCGAATAGGGATACCATCGCCGCCCCATCGTATTCCTCTTTTACGGGGACGCCGTTTGCCCTTGCATAGGACGCAGCGAGGTCAAAATAGACCCGCATGTAATTCAAGGCGGTGTCGGCGGAGACGTTCTTCTCCCTGTGGTGCTTGTGCTTGTTGATCTTCAGGATGTAGTCGCTGATCTTGGTAAGCGTCTCCGGGGCGACCCCCGCTTCTTTGCGAAGATAGTCTGCGACCTCTTCGTTGCGGATCGCATATCCCCCGGTCCGGCCCGAAAGATCGATGTCGAGTTTATTCTCGGCCACGTCTTTGGCAATCTCCTCGACCGCGTCGAGGTAGGCGTCGTAAAAGGAGTTGGATGCGCTGCGGATGTTCCTTAGGAGGGTATCCGTCCTTCCCTTGATGGCAGCATTCCATTCGCCGAGAAAATCAAACATGGCGTTCCTCCCTGTGCGTCTTACGGATAATTGTAGTTTATTGCAGCCCGATTCGAAAGGATTTATCCAACCAGGCAATTGCCCCACTTGTCGTAGATTCCAACATAGACCTCATAGTCGCTTATCTCATCGTAGACCCAGAGGAAATAGGTATCGTGGTTCCATTCGGCCTCTTCGGGGTCCTCGCCGAAATAGGTCGCGCAGAAGGCGGTGAAGAATCCTTTGAGCGAGGCGATGGAGCTCTCGATGAAGCCTTCCGGCAAAGCGATCCTTTCGATGACCCCGGACCCGCCTTCGAACGGGGCCTCGGGATCGAGGAGGATCTCGGGATGGTTGCGCTTGAGCACGCCGTAAGTACGTTCGTCGTCGTGCTTGGCGAAATTGCCGATCCTCGCGATCAAACGGTAGAAGCCATACCCCTGCACGTCCTCGATCCGTTTGGATTCGTCCCCGCCGGAAAGCTCAGGGATCTTTTCCTTCAACGCCTCTTCGCTGAAGCCTTTCTCGAAGCGGATCCCCTTCCTCGCGAACGCCTTCATCAACAGGCGGTCGCAATCGGAGGAAATTCTATTGATGAAGCCGATCTGAAGGATCTTCCTAAGCGATTCCTCATCGGCGAGGATGCGGGGCAATGAGTGGATATCCTTGAGGCTTGGGTCTATCTCCTCGGGGGTCTTGGAGAAATAGGTCGATGAGAAATCGGCGAGGAAGGCCTCCATCTTCTTCTGGGTATCCTCGATGAAGCCCTTTGGGAAGGCGAGCCAATCCAACGCGTATCCCCCGCTAGCGAAGGGAGGCATCTTCCGGTTCAGGAATTCGGGACAGGCCTTTTCCAGCCTGGAATAGCTCCCCTCATCGCCGTGCTTCAGGAAGTTCGTGAGGGCGATGAGCTTCTGGTAATAGGAGTAGGACGCAATATCGGACAATTTCTTCTTACCGCGCTTCTTGACAAGGTTCTTCGCCATGATGTCGACCTTATATCGCTTATAGGCCTCCATCGCATGGCCATTCCGGTTCATCATCAATAGGATGGCCCGCTCGGTCTCGAATATGATGCGTTGCACGAAATAGGCGTATAGGACGCTTAAGGCGTATTCATATCGGGCCATCGCCTCTAGGCGCGCCTTGAGCCCGATCATATAGGACTCTTCATAGGCGTCTTCGCCAATTCTTGTGGCGAGCGCGGAGACCCGCGCCGCCTCCCCGGTTTCATCAGGGGTCGGGATTCCCTTCATCGCGGTGGCGAATCCGCCCCGCCACGCCCGGAGGAGTCCATCGAAGGTCCGGAACGCCACGTTGACCATGTAATCGCTTTTCTTGGCCTTGGCGGGGATCAGATAGGGCGTATGGCGGTTCTTGGCCATGCCATCGCGCCAGAATTGCTCGGCCCCGCGCCTTTTGAGCATCTTCAGGAACCGCTTGGTGTCGACATGGACCCTGCCATGGCGGATGAAAATGCCGAAATACTCCTTGTCCTGGATCTGCTGCCGCTCGCCAAGGGTATCCTGGTAGAGATAATTATGTCGCTTCCTTTTGCGGTCTTTCTTCATAGTGGACGAAGGGCCGGGTCAGCACCACTCCGCGTCACGCGACAAGGCAAGGGCGAACCCCGTCTTGCCGCGATGTAGCCATAGGCGTAGCGAACCGACATGGTTGCGCCTCCCGGCCCCCAAGAATCATTATACGCCCGTGCGCCACCATCCAAAATAAGATAGGCTTTTTCACGAAAAAACCGCCGGCCCGAAAATGAACCGGCGGTTCAAAATCGATTGTTTTATCGCTTCACCCGCTTCTTCTGGATAGACCTGAACGCGAAGCAGATCGACTGGAGGTCCTTCGGCACATACGCCATCACATTGTCCTCATCCTCATAGGATAAGCCATAGTAGGCCTCCGCTATCGCGCCGGCCATGCAGGCCTGCGTATCGGTGTCGGCGGCGAGGTACACCGCCTTCCGCACCGCATCCTCAAGCGAGTCCGAATCCAGGAAGCAGACGATCGCCTGCGGGATGCTGCCCTGGCAGGTGATCCAAGACCCAAAGGGATCGAGCCCATACCCCGAGGCCTTAAGCCCCGCGAAGGTCATGTCCCTTATCTCCGGGTAATAGGATACCGCGGCTTCCTTGATCTCCTCTTTGCTGTGCCCGGTCCTCGCGAGGTACACGCATACCGCGACCGCTTCAGCCCCCTTCAAGCCCTCGGGATGGCTATGGGACACGACGGTCGTGCGGTAGCTTAGCTCCTTGGTCTCCTCCAGGGTGTCGCGCACCCAGCCGACCGGGGCGATCCTCATCCCCGCCCCATTGCCATAGCTATTGATGGGGGCGGGCACCTCGAAGTCGAAGAGCCATTCGTGGAACTTGCTGCCCCATCCGACGTTAGGATGCAGATGGGCGATCCGCCTCATCGAGTCGCATAGGGTGCGCTCATAATGGGACATGTCGCTCCGGCAGGCCACCAAGGCGTCGGCGACCGCTAGGGTCATGAGGCTATCGTCTGTGCACTTGCAGTCCTGGTGGAACAGCGTAAAGCCTTTGGGCGCCAAGCCTCCCTTGAACTCATATCTTGATCCGACGATGTCGCCGTATAATGCTCCCAGCATAAGCAAATACCTCCCCGATGAACGATGCGCGAATTGCTTTCCTAACATTATACGCCCCGTTCGAAGCCCCCATCACAATATCTGCGAAAACCGACCATTCGCGCGACGAATGCGTATACCCTCATGCACGTCTCGTTATATAAGGCCTCCCGTATTATTGATTTGAGGGAAGCGTATAGGAAAGCAAAATCGCTCAGCCTGCCCCTGATCCCAACCTTCCTTTCGGTCGGGGCGGCCTCCATCCCCGCCTTAGGCGGGCAAAGGACATAAACCGAGGCCTTGGTCACCCGAGGCACGGAAGGAAACTATTCGCTGAACGGCGGCAGGACCGCCAATGGCATCGACGCCGTGAGCATAACGCTAGGGAACCCAAGGAAGTCAAAGTCGACGAAAAAGGCCACGTCAAGGCCATCATCTTCGGGGCCACCTTAGAGCATTGATCGCCTCCCTGCCATCAAGGCCGCCCTGCCCGGCGGCCTTTCGCTATCCCTATCCCCCGCCCCAGAACGCTTCATCGCCGCGCCGATCGCCAACCATTCACGCTCCCATACGCGCGAATAGTGATATTTATGTTGCAAAAAATCGCTTTATGCGCGATAAAAAATCCCTGTTTGAAGCGAAAGGCTACGCCTTAGCCATAAGGCGATGGCCTAGCGGTCTTGATCAGGGGGGTAACCAACATGAATAAGAAGAACTATGCCGCCGTCGCCGCGCTCGGAGTGCTTTCGATCGCCGTAGGCGCATCCGTCACGAGCCTTTTCTCCAAAGGCGCATCCGATGCGGTCAGGGTCAAAGCCGACCCGACCTCGTATACGCTTACGATCTACTTCACCAGGACCGCCACTGACGACCGCAGCTTCATGAGCTCCTACGACACCGACAGCAAGGTCGCCATCGACAATGGCGGCTATTACGTCTCCTTCGATTACGACACCGGCACCCCGATCAGCGACGCCCAAGGAAAAGAGGAGATCGGACGGGACTACTACAGCTACTATTCGGGCGGCTATTTCCGCAACACCACCCCGATCCATGGCATCACCTCGATCGCGGTTGACGGAAGCTCCGAC
>JAILKX010000014.1 GCA_024693415.1 Bacilli bacterium | reverse complement strand
GGGATGAAGTCCGTTCCGAAATAAGGCCTTAATTCATCGATCATCAGGTCATCGATCAAAGCGGAGGAGAGATTCAGGTTCAACAGCTCAGGGATCATCGCCTGAATTGCTTTCACGAATGGCGCGGTTTCGCCGGCCGCGTGGTCGAAAACCATGGTGATGGCCCGCGCTAGGCCCGGCTGAACCGTGTTGGTATACGGGAAGCGGTCATAGAGACCGTTCGAGGCGAGGTTCTCGATGAATGCGCCCATCTGAAGCTCGAGGGTCCAATTGATCTTCCTCTCATCGACGCCGAAGACGGCTTTCTTGTTTTCCCCGCCTCCGGAGAGGGGCTTGAACTGCGGGATGGAATAGGCTTTGTAATTGGGATGGCCATTCCTGATGTACGGGTTCAGCAGGGAGAGCATCTTATTTTCGTATTCGCGGTATTTCAGCGTTTTGAGGGGGCTTGGGTAGAAGAGCTGCTCCCCATAGCGGGTAAAGCCGAAATACTTCGGCGCGACATAGGGCACGAGGTCATCGGGATTGATGTAGCATTTGATGTTATTGAAATCTTCGGAGTGTAGATCCCCTTTTTCTGCATCGGCTCCCGCAGGAGGCTCAAAGCAGAAGGCGTAGATGTCGTCCTTCTTATAAGTGACGCCTTCGCTAAACGCAGAGATGCCGTCGAGCGCGGTTTCATCGAGATGCCCGGCGAAAAGATTGGTGGTGGCGGCCGCCCTCGAATAACCAGATACCCAGACTTTGATCGGGCCGCTGATGCTGTGGTCGGTGACGTAATCGCTTACGAACATGCTGACTTCCGCCGCCGCATCGCCGAATCCGGTCGCGTCGCCTTCTTCGCCAAGGGTGACGTTGCTCGCCCATTCGGCTTCATATGCCGCGCCGCGGATGCCGACCAAAATGACGGTGGTGGAGGTTCCATCCCCTAAGTCAATCGCCTTTTTGGAGCAGGTGATTCCGATCGAACCGTTGGTGGGTTTGATCTTATACCAGTTATTGCACACGAAATCGGTGAAGCCGAGCTTCTCCGAAAGCTTTCTGGCGTAGCGGGATTTATTGCTGTAGTCGGTGAGTTCCTTGGGGTCGGATGGGAAATTGGCGAGGGCCCAGGCGTAGGAAGCATGGGCGAAGGCCATGTCGCTTTCCGAAGCCGGCTTCTTGAAGAAGTCATCGGTGTAATAGAAATAGTCCTGGCCCTCGGTCTTATCGTTGGAGGTCCATTCGAAATCGATTCTGGTATAGCCTTGCGCCTCGGCTTCGCTTTGGGGGACGAACTGGCTCGAAGCCCCGCATCCCGCAAGCGGCAACATCATGGCAAATAGGGGTATGAAGAGTGAAATTTTCTTGCTCGCCATAGGTAATTCCCAAATCTTTTCTATTATAATATGGAAGAGCCGAGAATTGGACGCACGAATGATCGAATCGTATAACGATTATCTATACCGCAAACGCAAGGAAGCGGGCCTAAGGAGGAAGCAGGTCGCTTCCGCTTTGGGCGTGAGCATGTTCATGTACCATCGCTTTGAGCGCGGCTACTCCGCGCCAAGCGAAGAAGTGATCAAGAAGATCAGCGATCTTTATGGCGAGGATTTCCATGAGCACTTCGACGGCGAAGCGGGGTATCCCGCCGAAATCAAAGACAAAGGCGAGCACGCCATCCGCCAAAAGCTGAAGGAATTCTATTCCAAGTTGTGGGTTCGGCTGACCTTCGTCTTCCTTTCGATCGCCGGGCTTGCCTGCATCCCCGCATCCATCGCGATCGATTACGCCAACAACCCGGCCGCCAACGATTTCTATTCGCAGCACTACGAAGACCTTCAGCAGTATACGAATGAGTATGGGCAGCCTTACATCAACCCGATCGGCAACTTCAATCAGAAGATCCTGCCCGCGGTTTACGCCGAGGACGGCTACAGCATCTATTGCGCAGTCAAGGCCCCGATCCACACCGAAAACCTTTCGGATATGGACTTCACGTTCATCTACCGCGTCGAAGATGAAACCAACCGTTCGTCCCGATATGCGTTCAGGATCAATTACAGCAGAGGCACCAATTTCACCTACACCGTCACCGACAATGAGACGGGCGAATATATCGTCCAGACCGGAAAGAGGGTCTCGCGCGAGGAGAGCGTCATTTACAGCACCCGCTCGTATGGACTCGATTGGATTCTAGAGGGCAGCGCCTTCGATTTTGAATCGGTTGACCTCATCGCGGTGCTCGGCGATTACTATTTCACCGACATGTTCAACCTGCCGGACATGAACCTCGGAGGCGAGGACGTCGTGGTCGATTTCTTCGACGATATCCTCACCGTGAAGGAAAAAGGCGACGCGATCGTCCGCAAATACAACATCGCGTTCTCGATCGTCGCTTATCTTGGGGTGCCGATCGGCATCATGATGGTTGTCCTCACGATCCTTTCTTATGTCTTCTTGAACGATAGGGAAGTCGCCTATACCTATATTGAGAAAGGCGATGAGCCATTGCCGCCCAACAAGCGGTTGCCGCTTTTCATGGGGGCGAGCGCGCTTAGGATCATCGGGTCGACCGTGCTGCTTTTAGGCTCGACGTATGTCTTGCTTTCCCTTGCCAATCAATTCGGCATGATCAACATGGTCTTGACCCGAATTAACGGGGATTTGCTGATTTCTTTTGCCTCAAACATCTTCTTCCTCGGCGTTTTCTTCCTCTATATTTTGGGTTTGTCGGATGACTTTGGGCACCCGGCTAGGCTATATCGAAGAACCATCATGTTCGGCGGGATCGCCTTGGTCATCTCGACGATTCAGTCCTTCTTCGCCTGGCAGATGAAGTACTTGGAGAACGGCTTCGTGGATGTGCTTCTGCAATACCTGCCATCCAACATCTTCGTCCCGGTCTTCCTGTTCCACGTATGCGCGCTCTTCCTCTTCTCCACCCCATTCTTCGTCAAAGGGAAGGGGGTCAAGGTATGGCGCGCCTGCTCATTGCTGCCCGTCATCTTCTCGACCGTTGTCTTCGTCCTCGACATCGTGAACCGCGTGCAGTCGGGGGATGGCATCGAAAGGCTTTCCTACTTCATCGGCATCAACAGATTCCCATACGTCATCGCCACTTATTGTTTCCTGTTCGGCAATTTCTTCTTGAGGAAGCATTATTCCAAGCGGTATGGCTCAGCCTATTTGAGGGGCGATCTATACGCCCTGCGCAAGAACCTGACCCTTTGCGTCCCTGCGTTGCTTCTAGGCGCGGTGGAATTGATTCTGAACTTCAATCTCCCGGCAAGGACGCTAGGATTCGGCACGTCCTACTCCTTGCTGTTCGTCGCGGTGCTGATGCTCTTCTACCGAGGCCATAACGATAAGCACCATGTCTGGGCCGCGGTCCTATCAAGAACGATCTACACGGTTGGGCTTGTGGTCACGTATGCGATGACCATCTTGCTCGCCTACTTGTATCTCGCATTGTAAAAAGCCTTCCAGCGCAATCGATGGAAGGCCTTTTAATATTAATCCGTTGAGGACGTGTATTCGTTATTGCTGGTTTTCGGCAGGCTTCTTATCCTTGAGGATCAGGTTCATGAGGATGCCGAGGATCATGGAGACGGCGACGGAGGTAACGGTGATGAGCGGGTTGGTGGGATCGCCGAACTTCAGGGCGAGGCCGCCGATGCCGGAGACGAGGATGACGGAGGCTACGAAGATGTTCTTGGTCTGTCCGAAGTCGACCTTGGCGCGCATCAGGGTTTTGACGCCGCTAGAAGCGATGAAGCCGTAGAGGATCAAGCTGACGCCGCCGGTGACGCAGGCGGGGATCGTCATGACCAAGCACATGAGCGGCTTGATGAAGGCGAGGAGGATGGCGCCGATGGCGGCGGTGAGGACGACTTTGGTGGAAGCGATCTTGGTGACGCCGACGACGGCGACGTTTTCGCCATAGGTGGTGTTGGCGACGCCGCTCATGACGCCGGAGAGCGCGGTGGCGACGCCGTCACCGATCAAGGTGCGGCTGAGTCCAGGATCTTCGAGGAGGTTGCGGTCGAGGATGCCGGAGAGGTTCTCATGGTCGCCGATGTGCTCGCAGATGGTAACCAAGCTCACCGGGATGAAGAGAAGGGCGATGGTGCCGATCATCTCGCCTTTAAGAGGCACGGTTTTCTGGGTGAGGAAGAGGAAGTCAGGGTAATCGATGAAGGAACGGAAGGTGACTTCGCTGAAGTTATTGACGAGCGGGCTGAAGTCGATGACGTGGAAGTAATCGTTTTCGCCGAGGTAGTAGCCGAAGAGGGTGAAAGCCAAAGCGGTGAGGTAGCCGGCGCACATGCCAAGGACAAAGGGGATCAGGGCGACGGTTTTCTTGCCGTAGTGGGCGCAAAGGGCGGTGACCACCAAGGCGACGAGGCCGCAGAGGATGTGAATCAGGTTGTAGTTCTCGGCGCCGCCGTTGACGTTGGTCAGGTTGTTGATGGCCGAGGCCGCAAGGCTAAGGCCGATGACCATGATGACCGGTCCGATGACGATCGGCGGGAGGAGCTTCATGAGCCAGTTGACGCCGAAGGCCCTGATGAGCAAGGCGATGACGACATAGATGATGCCGACCATGCCCATGCCGATGGGGAGCGCCCAGAGGTTCGGGGTGGTGCCGACTGCGCCGATGGCTAGGGCACCCGAGATTGGGGCGATGTAGGCAAAGCTGGAAGCGAGGAAGACCGGACTCTTCATCTTGGTGACGATGAGATAGAAGATGGTGCCGACGCCAGCCGATACGAGGACCGGCGGAATCATGGTTTGGGCAAGTGATTCGCCCGCGGCGTTCAGGTACCCGCTATAAACGATAAGCGGAACCGTGATGCAGGCGACGAACATCGCCAGGATGTGCTGGACCGACAGGATCACCCAATCGCGAATGCGCTTCGGAGACTCGTGTACGTCCAATACGAGTTTCTTTTCTTGTTCCATTTTCATTACCTCCTATTGACCCGCATAAAAAAAGAGACCCCAAACGGTTAGGCCTCAATTGGAAACGGGGGAACAAACGGGAGAGGGAATGCCCTCTGTGCAAATTGTTTTTCCGGTAACCAGATACACATCGTCATTATCCTCGCCGGAATTAAATGATACGGCATTGTGTGAATTTGAAAAGATGGAATTTGAAAAATTTTTATCGCGGGTAGGACGGGTTCACGCAATGCAAAAAACCTCGGTTTTGCAGTGAAATATTGGCTTTTTGCGGTAAAAAGAAAAGTTAAAAGAGGGTTTTCAATATGTCCGGAAGCTCTTCGAGGCTATGGATTACGGCGAAAGCCTTCTCCTGGATTTCGGGCGTTGCCTCGGTCAGGTCGACGCAGAAGACCGCTTTGCATCCCGCGGCGATGGCGCTTCGGAAACCGTTTGGGCTGTCTTCGACGCATAAGGCGTCCTTGGGCTCGATGCCGAGCTTCGCGCACGCATTAATATAAGGATCGGGGTAGGGCTTGCCGTGGGCGACTCCCTTTGCCGAGATGATGTTCGGGAAGAGTCCGCCTAGTCCTGCGTACCCGAGGTAGCGGGTCGCCTTCTCGACGCTTGAGGCGGTGCAGATGCAGCAGGGGATGTTGTGCTCCCTCACGAACTCGGCGATCTCTTTGGCGTATGGCTTTGGTTCTACCTTGATGTTGCTCATGAGGGAGATCCGCTTTTCGCGGACCGCCTCGACGTCAGCCTCAGGGCCAAAATAATCATGGAATTGCTTCTGGGACAGTTCGTGATCAAGGGAGCGGAAAGACAGAGCCATTTCCCTGGTGAAGGGATAGCCGAAACTTTGGGCGGCTTCCATCCAATATTGGATATAGTATTTCTCGGTGTCGATGAGGACGCCGTCAAGATCGAAGATAAGATTCAACATGTTTTCCGTTCCCGAATCATTATCGATAGGCGGCAATTATCGCCCGACAATAGTTGCGAGTTCTCACCTCAACATAATATGGGATAGGTGCGAGAAATACTACATACTTCACACTTTTACTGGGGAATCATTTTCACGGCAAGACGGCATTCGTCATATTTTAACAGTGCTGAAAAATGAAAATCGCGACAATCGCCGCGATTAAATTCCTATATTCGTAAAAATGTTACTCTCAATCTTTCACATTGTTATACTGCACGATGCCATAGATCAGCAGGCCTAAGCCGACGAAGAATACCGGCGTGAACAATAATATCACGCCGACGATGATGAAGATTCTGGCCTTGGATTTTGAAGCCGTCGCGGGCTTCGACCCTTTGGCGTGGAGCTCTCCCCTTGCCTCAAGGCGTTCCGCCTCGGACACCAAGTCGGTCATGGTTTTGTAGACCTTGGCAAACGGGGTCGGCAGCGGGCCGAGGTCGCGGTCTTTGTGGGCGTCCCTGATGGCTAACACCCGATAGGCATAGTCGAGCTGGTTCTCGTCGCGCGGGTTCAGCTTGAACGGGAATTCGCGTCTCTCTTTCGCGGTCACCTTCTCGAACCTGCGGATTTCCTTGAACGCCTTCTTCCTGAGGGATCTAGCGCCTCTGACGTTCCTGCCCTCTAAGACAAGGGCTTTGTCATAGGCGTCGAACAAACACATCCCTCCGACGGAGAGATCCTTTTGGACGCCCTCGGGGGACGCTTCGCCTTTGACGTTCCTGCCCTCCAGGGCAAAGGCTTTGTCATAGGCGTCGGACAAACACATCCCGCCGTCGGGGAGATCCTTTTGGACGCCATCGAGGCTTGCTTCGCTTTCTGGGTAGCGCGTCCCGCTATAGGCGGCAGCTTCCCCTTCATATTCGCGCGCGGCTTTGCGCGCCTTCTCCTTGATCTCTTTCTCTTTGGGTTTCTCAGGCTTGGCCTCAAAGAGCTTCTTGGCCTTATTGATGAGGCCATCCTCCTTCTCGACGTCCCTCGCCTTCTCCGAGCCGAAGATCGACTTCACGGCCTTGTCGAAGAAAGTGGTGGGCTTCCCCTGTTCTTCCTGAGGCTTCCCTTCCGGCTCCTCGTCTTTGCATTTCTTCAGGCACTCATGGATGCGCTCCAAAAGCAATCCGGATTCCACGTACTGCGATCCGTCCACCCATTGCAGCCCATCGAAGAACTCCCTGAACTTGGTGGTGTTCTCCCTTGGCTCCAATCTGTATTCGATCCTTTGGGTCTTCCCCTCTTCCTCGGCGACGTCAAGCTCCCACTGGACGTCTTTCGACATCATCGCCCTATGCGAGGCGAAGACCAAAAACACGCGGCAGTTCCTGATCGCCTGGCGGATCCCCTCTTTGTAATTCTCGATGTCGCGGGGCAAGTTCCTTTCGCTATACCAGCAGCTTAGCCCATCTTCTTCTATCGCTTCGATAAGGGGCATTACCTCATCGAAGTCATCGCTTTTATGGCAGATGAAGACGTCTCTAGTGACATTCGCGTAGAGCTCGTTCTCCACCTCGCGCCTTTTAAGCGCTTCGCTTACCCTTTCGGAGCAGGCCTCGTAATCGCCTTGCCCCCTAAGGAAGTCCTTCACGACCGCCTCATCCTCGAAATCCATCATGTCGATGAGGTAGGGGTATACGGTTTTCTTGTCGTAATCGCTTAAGGGAATCCCCTTATACCCATCTAGGAAGTCATGGTAATCCTTCCTGGCTTGGTTTCTCTTATAGAAGCCCATGAAGAAAAGGGCTTTGAAATCATCGGGCAATATCTCTAGGATCGCCAC
>JAILKX010000217.1 GCA_024693415.1 Bacilli bacterium | reverse complement strand
ATCTCCCAAAGCCCGGCCTATGTGTTCAAGAATTCGGCAGGCAAATACAAGACGTTCTGCATTTCCTATTCGCCAGGATTCTATCTGCCTTACGAAGAAGTGCAGAAATTGGACGACATCGATCCGAATATGAAGCAAATGATCTCGTTGACCGCATGCGACTGCATCAACGAAAAAGGCTTATACATGGAGGTCAACCTCCGCGAAAAGAACGACAGGTTCGTCTGCTATGGCCTGCATTCCGCCCACGGAGAAGTCACTAGAAGCGATGGCAAGCCTTGGAAGGAATTGCGCGCCTGCACCACGAACCTCGTGCCTCTGACCGTCACCCACTGCGCCACCGTCAAAGAGGCCGTCGAGTTCATCAAGAACAGCTATGACTGGTACACCATCACGCCGAAGCCGGGCGTCCAAATGGCGGTCGTCCAAAACAATATGTGCTTCTTAGTCGCCGACGCCACCGGCGAATTCGGCGTCATCGAGATCGCTCAGGATGAGGTGAATTACATCCCGTTCCAGTTCGGCCACGCCAATTTCTACCTCACCCCCAAGTGGAACGCTTTGGAAACCTACGGAAGCGGACAAGGACGCTTGCAGATGGTCTCTAGGGTCATCCGCGAACCCGACAGCCTCGAAGCGATGATGAAAAGCATGGAACACATCATGTGGAGGAACGAGGTCCTTTGGATCGGCGAAACCGTCAGGGTCACCGACGGAACTTGCCTCCACCCATACAGCCGGATCAAATTCCAGGACGATAAAGGCAATCCCGTCTTGGATTGGAGGGGCGATTACCATATGCTCTGGCCGGTCCTCGAAGACGGCCGCCTCCTCTTGCTGAAAGAAATCTATGAGGATGCGAGGAAATCCACCTACGACCCGGCGATCCTGAAATACCTTGATGACGGCATCGCTAGCGGCCGCCTGGTCATCGATGACGGCTCGATCCAATTCGATGTCGCGGGCAAGAAGGTCGGGCTTGTCGAACTGTTCGATAAATCCAATGAATACCTGGCCAAAGGGACGCCCGAACTCAAAGCATACAATGACAAATACTGGCAGCTCATCACCAGCGAAACCTCCGAATGGGTCTATAACGACGTCAACTTCGAGGCCCTCAAAGGCGCGGTTTACGCAAAGCTCCACATCCGCTACGACCTAGCGGGCAAATTCGATCCGACGGCGATGAGCAAATACGAAAAGATGTGCGCCTACTACGGCTACAAAACGAAGCGCGACGAAATTCCTTTAAGGGATGACGGAACAATCTGGACGACCAGCTTGAACGTCGGCGTCAATTGCGCCCAGAAAGAGCTCAAGGTTCGGTTCTGGGAAAACGACGAAGTCATCTTCCACGTCAAATTCTGATCAACATGAAGCGGGCCACTCAACGCGGCGGCCCGCTTTTTGTTTGGCGGAAGGCATCTGCTCGAAAACCAATAAACGTCGAATGTTTCCCTTCCGGGGGCCGGCCCGCCCCGACAGCCTGTTGGCTCGGACGGGGCCATGGTTAGCGTATCGAGTTATTGGCGGTTATACGGATATCGTCGTGTCGAAAGCGACAAATGGGGCGGGGTTATATTACTGGGTGCCTTTAATTGATATAATGACCATAGAATGGGGAAACGCGCATAATACGCCCTCTTGCTTGGAGGTTTGAACGATGAGTGTCAACGCGATACGGATCAGCGATTTGATCGAGACGGTGTACGTTGATTTCAGTTCGATAGAAGCCATCAAGAGAAGCGCGGGGTTCAAGCGGATTTACACCGTCCACACGAAGAGCACCTTGGAGATGTCGTCTGAGGTCGGGTTCCATGTCGGCGGGTTCTGCGATGACCAAGGCAACGGAGGGAAAAGGCTATCCGAGGCGATCAGCGGATATCCCCAGCTGCCTTCTGACCTCATTCTTTGCGCGATGGATGAGCATTACGCTTTCCTCCCGCTTAGTCCGGAGCAGATTAAGGCAATCATCGGTTACATCACCTCAAAGGAGTGGCATTGAACATGAAAAGCATTAGCCTCAAGGTACGGTTTGATGATGGGACGTTTGTGAATGCGGGCTTCAATGAGTCTTTGGGCCGGTTTCAATATGACGTCAAGGAATTCGATCCTGAGCATCGGATCGATCAGCTACTCAAAGTCTGCGGCGTCAGCGAAGATGGCATCATCCACGTCTCCTACATCTTCGACGGGGATTATGAGCCGCGCCACTTCTATTTCCCGATCGGGGAAAAGCTCGCCATCGAGGATCATATCGTGGTGAATGCCCCGAAGTTTGAGCAACGGCTTCAGCACATTGCGCTTATCATAGAATCGACGCGCGAAGAAAATTAAGCGGGCAGAGCTAACGTTATGCCCTAATTCCTTTTCAGCGTCTTCAGATATGCTTTGCGATCGTGTCGCAGGTGGACCAATTGGAGACAAAAGGCAAAAACGCATCCACGTCCTCAATGAATTCGCCATAAGCCTTCATGTTCGAAAGGATAAAGGCGTGCAAAATGTTCTCTTCGCGGCGCTCATGGGGCAGCGATTTCATGAATCGCTTCCTCGACGGTTCGTCCAGCACCTTGGCGTACTTCTTAATGACGAGGATCAAGGGCAAAGCGAAATCGCGGTGCTTGAGGTCTTGGCGGGACAGTAATTATTCTTTGATTTAGTCCATATCCTAAGCATAGCGGGAAACGCCCATTTTGAACTACGTCCCCCAATGGTTTGGCGCTTTGGGCTTCGCTAGCGCTTGTTCCCGCGGGCTAGGAAGAAGACGCCAAACAGAGTTGTGGCGCCGATTAAAGCGACTAGGGCAATTAGCGGGGATTCCTGATTCTCCCCTAACGCGGAAACGGTGACGCGATTGGCGCCGAAGACGCCGGTAGACGTATTGAAATCCTCGCCGTTTTTATTGGCCCAGACGCAAAGGCGCTGAAGAACGTCGGCATAGGTCCAACGCCTCTCTGCGACGGTGCCGTATGGCAAGTTCGTGGCGAGGAAGGCTTCCTTCTGCGCATCGGTGAGCGATTCGAAAGCAATTTTCGCATCCGCATACCAATTTTCGTTTTTGCACTTCATTGCGCCGGGGTCGTAAGAGGGACTTTCCTCGGTGTAATCCAAATGCATGTAGCCTTGGATGAACGTATTGACGGCGAGCGCATCCGCCGTATCCGCCAGTTGCTGCCACTCGATGACCAGCCGATCCAGTTTCACCGTAGATTGATATGGGAAGAGGCAGACGTACTTCGCGGAGACATCGACTTCAAGCTCGTCATTCACTCCTTTTACCAAAGAACCGAGCAAAACCCCTTTGCTTGCATACTCGGTCTTGGAACTTAGGGAGCTCGAATTGGCATAAACATACAGGCGGGCATTGTTATCGCAGGCCGCATCCCAAGTTATGCTGATGCGACGAACAGTGCCGCTGGAACTGGTTGTGCGAATCAAAGAAGCGTAGGCGGAACGAAGGATGATGTAGTTGGAATCGGCCGAGGAGCTGCCCGAATACTTCGCGCCGCTCCCGAAAGTGCTATTCGAGAAAGAAATTTCGGTCGTGGTCTTGTTGGTCATGACATCGTAAGTGATGGTATCGACACAAGGGGAGGCATAGGGCGTGGACATGGCGGTGCCAAGAACCCGGACGTCGCACTCGTCTTGGAAATAACCGTCCCTGGTGATCACTTGGATTTTGGTCGTGCCTGCGCCGACTGCGACGACGCGCCCCTCCTGGTTCACCGTGGCGACGCCAGAATTGGTAGTATACCAGGCGCAATTCTTGTTCGATGCGTTGGCAGGGGTTACGATTGCCGTCAACGCCGCGGATTCACCCGCGTAGAGGAGCAGGCTGTTTTGATTTAACGAAACGCGGGTGACGGCGACAGTCTCCACGGTAACCTCACAGCTCGCCTCCAGGTAACCGTCCTTAGTCGTGACCGTGACGGTCGTCGAACCAGCCTTGCTCCCTCGAAGCGTAATGGATTGGCCAGATGTCGAAACCCTCTCGAGAACGTTTCCCGGGAAATTCCATAGCACCGCCTTGTTTCCGGCGTTGGCTGGGGTGATGCTGGCTGTGAGGACAAACGTCTCGTTTACGCGAACGGTCGCGCTGGTGCGATTGAGGGAAACTCCGCTGACTGCAGGCGTGGTTCCTTGGAAGAAGTCCACTTCCGAGATGGTGATGAAGCCCTGTTGGTTGCTTGCGGACGAGCCCTGCAAGTCATATTCGATCTTGTAATACATATTCGCCGTCGGATTGGGGATATAGAAAATGTTGTCTCCCACTGTCGGGGACAATGTAACGGTCTGGACGTTTTGGGTAAAAGAGCTATTCGAGGCTATGTAAAGCTTCTGGGAATTGATGTATTGCGGATAATCGATCGCCGTTACTTTGACGATAACGCGGTTGATGGCTTGTGCCATGGTCTCTTCCGGAACGATCGTGGCGACGGAAGAGCGGGAATAACGACCGCATTTGATGTAATCCCAGTTATTGATGTTGTTGCTGAAGTGGTCGAGGGTGACCTTATGACCATCGGTATATGAAGCCCAGGAATAATCGTAACTGTCCACCGCCATCTGATTATGATCCGGCCCAAAAGTGAAGAACCGGTAAGCACTAGCCACGGCGTCCGCTTCCATCGCCGGCGAAGACGTCGCCAGCGAAACGGCTGCCCCAAAGCCAAAAAGCAATGATAACGAGGCCAAAGCCCCGAGGATAGTGCGGAAAACGCGCATCGTGAATCCCCCAGTTTTAAACCATTCTAGACAAATGGACAGAATAAAGCCATCCCGAAATAAAGTCCTTTGGACCAGGATAGTTACAAAACAGGAAACCGCAGTCGTTGTCGTAAGTTTTTTCGGCTCCAAAGCTCGCAACCGAGCCGACGCAACCATTAGTTTCTCGCGTTCAACTAATGGTTTCTTGAAAACGATTGCCGTTCATCTAGAATGTGGGAAACGCTTGAGGAGCGACAACGTGCAAGAAACAGAAGCGACAAAGAAAAACGTGTTTGCCTATCGAAACTATTCGTTAACGT
>JAILKX010000175.1 GCA_024693415.1 Bacilli bacterium | reverse complement strand
GTCGGCGGTCTTGAGGAAGAGGGCGGCGATCTGCTCATATCCCTCTTTCTTGGCGACGGAGGCGAAATAGGTGTATTTGTTGCGGGCCTGGGATTCGCCGGCGAAGGCGGCTTCGAGGTTCTTCTCGGTCTTGGTGCCGGCGTAGGGGTTCTTCTTCTCCTCTTTGATCTCGATGAGTTTGTCCCCTTTGGCTTTGCAGCGCGGGCAGACGGGCTCTTCTCCGTCTTTCACGGTGAAGACTTCACCGCAGAGCAAGCATTTGTAGGTTTTCATTGGTTTCTCCTTTTTGGTTTCGTTGTTCGGTATCTGATTCAGCAATTTCTTGGCGGCTTCCACCGGGAAGTCGGGGGTTGGTAGATTTTGGATAAGGCCTTCCAACAGGCGGTGGGCATTCTCGCTTTGCGGGAGCATGTATCCCGCTTCTCGCGCGAGGTCTTCGCCTACGAGCCTTTGCGACTTGGCGACCGCCTCCAATAAACGGCGCAAACCCTCTTTATCGGTCTCTTTCGCAAGGGTTTTAGCGATATTTTCCCCTTTTGCCTTAGCTTGCATCATGGCATGAAGCCGTTGGATGACGCCGTCCTTTTTCTTTTGTTGGGGCGGCAATTCGACCGGCATCATAGAAATTGCTTTGCTCGGGCAGACGTCGGCGCAGTCGCCACATCCGATGCATTTGGTCACGTCGATGACGCTGTCTTCCGTATCGGTCGCTCCGACGGGGCAAACATAAAGGCACAAGCAATCTTTGGTGCAAAGGCGAAGGTTCCTGACTGCGACTTTTTTCATCGTTTGGCGCCTCCTACTTCTTCGAATTTCCAATCCGGGACTTTGCATACCGGGCAGATCCTTGGCGGCTCATCGCCCACATAGACGAATCCGCATACGGAACAGACCCAGATTTTGGTTCCTTCGAGCATCGCCTCGCCTTTTTGCTGATAGCGATTCAGCAAAGTAATGAGCATGCGGCTCACCCGCTCGCCCCAAACGCCGACGCGAGCGGCGCCACGGTCTTCGTTTTGCAAGCAATAATCCTTGAGGAGGGGATATTCTTCGATATCCGCGTTGATGCGGCTGATCAAATCCTCGACCTTGTGATTTGTTTCCGACGGGCGAATGCGGTCGAAATAGTCCGCGAGTTCTTTGAAAAGTTTTGCCTCCTCGGGCATGTATTGCTTTTCGCAGCCGCGGGCTAAATTCGAGCACACCGTGCTTAATTCCCCCGCGTTGAGCGGAACGTCATCGGATTCGATGGGGCCCTCTTCCTGCTTTGGCTTTTCCAGCGGCTCTTCTTTCCTGAAGTCCGATTTGGCCGCCCCGCACAAGGGGCAAGTCCAGTCGTCCGGAAGTTGCTCGAACGGAACCTTTTCCACATCGTCGTCATATACGTATCCGCATATTTGGCAGATGTATTTCATCTCTTTGCCTATCCTCCTTTCTTATATAGACGCGTTATGCGCGGGTACGCAAAGAGCGGTCTATAAATGATCGTCGTTGATGGGGATTCGATGGGCGATGGGCGCCAACCGAATGAATAGAATTGTTATCTATATGATTCAGGACGGGTAAACGCCTGTCAACAAATGTGCTCCGCCAAAAAAAGTTTGGATCATGGTTCTTTTTATCATCCATATTGGGTAATTTTCGACGAATATCGATACACGTCCCCCACGGATTTGCGGAAAAGGATTTAATGTTATGCTTTGTTCGACCCCTTTCCGCGGCGCTGCGCCTCATTGTTTTAGGGAGCCAAATGGAAACTCGCCGCCAAAAATTTTTCTAGCAGCACACCAAATTGGTGATGACTAATTACGCATCCATCGGCTTTTTCTTCGGCGGTCTGCCCCTTCTTCCGCCTGTTTTGACCTTCTTCTTCCCGTTTTTTGCCCGCCTTTTCTCGATGGATTGACGCTTTTCCGCCCGTTTGGCGGGAAGCGACGCCCTGGTAACTGCCCCGTTCGCAAGGAGCATGTGGCGGATGATCCTGCCGACCTTCGGATACTTCTCGTCCTGCCGCTTGCAGCGGAAGAGGTACACGAACCAGTTGAGGTAATCCTGCAGGTATTCGGTGTCCATCCCGGTGAACCGGCCGAGATAGCGCTTCACCCACGCGGAAAACGAGTTTATCAGGAGCATCGCCTTGAGCGCCTCCTCCGTCTTCGGGTACGATCGATGGACCTCCGACGTCGCCTCCGACGCGGCGACCGCGTCCGCGTGCGAGGCAAGGCCGTCGTGGACTATCTTCGTCACCGCCCCCTTCGAAAGGTGCGGGAGCAGCGCCTCGGAGATCTCGCGCGACGTCGGGTATCCGTGGCCGACGTGGAACGCGACCATGTCGAGGCACTGGTCCACGGCGAGGAAGACGCAGCATTTGTCCTTGCTTAGGCCGCGCGGGTTCGGGCCGAAGTGATCTTGCGGCCTCATGCTGTCGAAAACGTAGACCTCGTCGATGAAAACGACGCCGGAAAGCCTGACCGTCGACTGCCACGACGCGACGGTCTCGAAGACCTTGCGCCTCGTCAGCAGCGCCGTGTTGTGGTGGCATCCGACGACGTCGGCCACCGCGTCCAAAGGCACGTTGAAGGTCATGAGCTCGATTGCCTTTGACAGCTGCCAAAGCGTCAGCTTGCACGAAGACAGCGCCGTCCCGGAGAGGATGCCGAATCTTGTTCCGCATTCGCGGCATCTGAACCTCTTCCGGCCATTTGAGTCGGAACCGTCGCGGACGAGCGAGGCCTGGTCGGCGCATCCACATCCCGGGCATATCGGCACCCTGCCGACCCCGTTGGCCATCTCCTCGAGGTCGCCGTAGCCTATCTGCTCCCTGGCCAATCGCCTCCTTACCGCGGCGACGAGCCCCGCGAACGAATCGCGGCCTAGCGAATCGACGTCAAAACCGTAAACGTCCATGAAAAAAACGCCCTTTCCGCCTTTGGGTCGGCCGTCGCTTGGGCGTTTTGGCAAACAAGTTCGGCGACAGCCGACCCAAAGGACTTGTTTGCCATCAACAATTATAGGACTCGGGCTTCAATAACACCAATTTGGTGTGCTGCTAGAAAATTTTTTAATACCCGCAACGAGAGGGATCCATATGAGCAGAAAAAAGGAGAAATGAATATGAAGAAAAACCACGTCTTATTAGCCCTTGCCGGAACGATTGGGATGAGTTTGGTCGCGATGGGCCT
>JAILKX010000158.1 GCA_024693415.1 Bacilli bacterium | reverse complement strand
CCACGTCTACGGCTTCGTCTGCTCCTTGCTTTGGGGCTGGTCCTTCGGGGCTTGCGTCGCCCTCGGGCGCGGCATGCGCCACATGATGGACGACCCCGCCTTCTATAAGCCGACGGTCGCGACCTTCGTCCCCCAGATGGCCGCTTTCCTTTCGGTCCATGGATTATTGAACAAAGAGCTGCGCCTGATCCTCATCGGGGCCGGCGATTGCAGCGATGAGGTCCTTAATGGCATCAAATCCAAAGGCATCCGCGTCGCATTCGGATATGGGATGACCGAGACCTCCTCCGGCGTCGCCTTGTCGCTAGGGGATGACCCCCGCGCCATGACGGTCTGCCCGGAATTCGACGTGAAGCTCGCCGAAGACGGCGAAATATTGATACACGCCCCCTCTACTTTGATGAAGGGATACCTTTCCGAAGAGGGAATGGTGGAGCCTGAATTGGAGGAGGGCTACTTCGCCTCCGGCGACCTCGGTTCCTTCGATGAAGGAGGCCGCCTCCACATCATCGGCAGGAAGAAGGACATCCTCGTCCTAAGCGACGGCACCAAGATCTATTGCCCCGAATACGAAGCCTCTCTCCGCAATGTCATCGGCAACCTCGATTTCGCGGTGTTCCAGGATAAGTCCGGCAAAATCGATCTCGCCATAGGCGGGACCCCGCGCAGCGAGAAGATCGAGGACGCCGTTTGGCGCTTCAACCTATCTTTGTCGCGCGGACAGCAGATCAATAAGGTATACTTTGTGGATGCGCCCCTCCCCAAAACCGCGACCGGCAAGGTGAGGCGCTACGCGATCCCCGATTCCATTCCAAAGGAGTGAAGCAATGGAAAGACAAGAAGTCATCGATAAGGTCATCGAGATCATCAGGACCAATGCCCCGGACATGTTCCCGGGCGAATTGAGCGCGGATTCGGTCATCAATACCGACGCTGCCCTAGATTCGATGGGGTTCGTCTACCTCATCGTCAAGATGGAAGGCGAATTCGGCGTCAAGGTCCCCGAGAAGAAATGGGCGAAGCTCCGCACGATCGGAGACGTCGCCGACGCCATCATGCTGGAAATGAAGTGATGGCCATCTACCAAAGACGCATAAAGATCCTCACCGAGCACGCCGATTTCACGAGGAGATTGAAGCTTGCCGAACTCTTGAAGTTCGCGCAGGAGCTTTCGATCGCCCATACGACCGAACTCGGGGCCGGAAGGGAGAAAACCCTCGACAAAGGGCTTCTATGGGTCGTCGGCCGCCAGCACTTCGAAATCGTGAAGATCCCGCTCTACGATGAGCACGTCCTCCTCGAATCCTGGCCGGGCGAGACGAGGTTCTTCTTCCTCCCGCGCTTCTATGAATTCAGCGATGAGGACACCCATGAAGTCCTTGTCCGCGGGACTGCGGTCTGGTCGCTCATCGACGAGAAGACCAGGATGCCGATCGTCCCCGGCGAGCACGATATCTTCATCCCCGAGGAAAAGACGGGCCGCGAAATCGATCTTCCCCTCGGCTTCAGGATCCCAGAGCTCAAGGAGGAAGCCGAATTCGAGGTCCGCTACAGCGACGCCGACCTGAACGGCCACCTCAACAACACCGCCTACCTCAACAAAGTCATGGATCTGATCCCCACGGATTACCTCAAAGCCCATGAGCCCAAAGCCTTGGACGTCCAGTACAAGAAGGAGATCAAGCTCGGCGAAACCATAACCCTCAGCTATGGCTTAGTCGATTCCTCCTGGTGGTTCAGCTGCGAGAAATTCATGATCAAGATCGAATTCCATTGATCCCAAACAGGCCTAACCCGCCTGTTTTTCTTTTCCCGGCCTCCGCCCGAGCTAAAACCCTTTAGCTGTCGGGGCGGACCTTCCGCGGGAGGACACCGAATGTCCCATGGGCCCGAATATTGATACACGTCCCCCATATTTATACACTGTCTAAGGACATGGCGTGTCCGCAGGCGCGGCGGCCACCCATTCGGGGCTAGGGGGTTATGGTTTATTGATGGGTTCATCCCCTCATGGCGGCGCCCAGCGCTAAAAACCCCGAGGGTTGGTCGGGGTTTTGGATATTGTTGATCGATGCGTTACTGTTTGGCGGCGGAGGCTTGGATCTTCTCGATGAGCTTGCCTTCGACGAGCTTCCTTACTTCTCCCATGGTCTGGTGGAAGGCTACCTTATCGCCTTTGCCGTGGATCTTGACGACCACCTTCTTGACGCCTAATAGCGGGGCGCAGGCTTTCCTAGCGTAATTGAAGGGGACCTTGGCGGCTTTTAGGCCTTTTAGCTGGAACAGGGCGCCGATTTTGGCGAAGAAGTTGCCCGAGACCGCTTCCTTGAAGAGGTCCGAGACGTAATAGCAGCCGCCTTCGAGCGACTTGATGAAGACGTTGCCGGAGAAGCCGTCGGCGATGATGGCGTCGGCCTCACCGTTGACGACGTGGTCG
>JAILKX010000148.1 GCA_024693415.1 Bacilli bacterium | reverse complement strand
CCAGAACCCGAGCCAGAACCCGAGGACGATTATGAGGATTCCGCCGCGGACGCCGACGACCCGACCGATGAGGATCTTTATTCCGATTACGAATCCGACGAGGATGACTTCGAGGTCCAGCAGAGCGCCTATGAATCCTCGTGCGTCTGCATCACCAAATACGCGGGCTATGACTCCGATGTCAGGATCCCGACCTACATCGGCGGCAAGAAGGTCTATGACATCGGTCCCGAGGCCTTCGCCCAGAACGAGGACATCGAGACCCTCTATATCCCCGACAGCGTCGCCTTCATCGCGAAGTTCGCCTTCGCCAATTGCTTCAACATCCGCCATATCCGATTGTCCGAGAACCTCCTGGGCATCGGCCCGGGCACCTTCATGAACCTAGGCAAGCTTCAGGGCATCTACATCCCGAGCAAAGTCGCGATGATCTTCGACTACGCCTTCAACGGGGTGGACTGCGAGGTGATCCTCGGCTGCACGGTCGGCAAGGATTTCTCCGCGAAATGGGACCATTACGACGTCGACGACGACTCCAAGCGCATCTCGTGGCGCTATGGCAGCCCCAGCGGCGGTTCATCGAAGCCCGCCCCGAAGCCAAGCTATTCCTCGGTTAGCTCTTCTAGCGGGACCACGCCGATCAGCGACTTCACCTTCGGCCCGTGCTCGGTCGCCCCGGACGGATATTCCCTCACCGGTTATAACGGCTACGCGAGCACCGTCTATATCCCGGGCTACTATAACGGCAAGCGCGTCTATCAAGTCGGCGACTCGGCCTTCAAGGGCAACCAGAACATCCAGAAGGTGGTCCTTGCCAAAGAGACGCTGATCCTCGATAACTACGCCTTCATGGGCTGCACGAACCTTTCCTCCGTCGTCGTCCCAGATGACGGATGCCTCGGCGCCTTCGGCGGCGCGGTGTTCGCCAACTGCCCGAACCTCAGGAGCTTCTACATCTCCGACAAGGTGACGGTTTTGGGCAGCTACATCTTCGCCAATTGCCCCAATATGGTCTGCACGGTCGACCCCGCTTGCGACAAGACCAATTGGAACGGCAACTGGGACGTTTTGGACGTCAATAACGCCTCCAAGCGCATCCGCGTGGTCGAAGGGATCGGCTCCAATAGCGGCGCAAGCACCTATAGCGGCGCAAGTACCTATAGCGGCGCAAGCACCTATAGCGGTCCGAGCCCCTTAAGCGACTTCCGCTTCGAGAGATCGAACATCCAAAACGGCTATAAGGTCGTCAAATACATCGGCCATTCCTCTAACGTCATCATCCCATCGAGCTATAGCGGCACCCCGATCACCGAGATCGGCTTCGAGGCGTTCCGCGAATGCAAAGGCGTCACCTCGGTCACGGTCCCGGACTCCGTCTATTACATCAACGACAATTGCTTCGCCTTCTGCGAGTCATTGACCCATATCGACCTATCGGACAACCTGATGGTCATCGGCAGATGCGCCTTCGCCGCCTGCTATTCGCTGAAGCATATCGTCTTGCCGTCGAAAGTCGGGATGATGGACGAATTCATCTTCCTGGGCGACCAGGGCATCACCGTCGACTTCTATGGCGAAGAAGGCGATGAATGCGACCCGAACTGGGATGGCATCGATTCCGAGAACCCCTATGCCAAAGCAAACGTCATAAGACACTGATAACCACATCCATAAAGGAGTTTAACCATGGCATTAAAAACGATCACTTGCCCCAAATGCGGCGAGTCCCGCCTCGAGAAGGTCGGGAACCAATACCACTGCAAGGTCTGCCAAGCGACCCTCACCGAGGAGCAGGAGCAGAACCTTGAGGAGGTCTTTGAGCGCCTCGCCTCCCAAGGGCAGGAGAACGACATCGGCAAGCTGCGCTTCAACATGCGCAGGGAGCTGTCGCGCCAATACGTCGACTTCAAGGAGGTCGCCAAGATCGCGAACCAGATCCTAACGATCATCCCCGACGACTTCGCGGCCGGCTATATGCTCGCCTATTCGCGCAAGAGGCATCTCCGCGGCGACTATTGCGCCTTCCTCTCCTCCGCGAAGGAGAAGCTGACCGATTACCAGAAGGAAGCCCTTTATCCCTATATCATCGACCAGTGCGACCTCTATGGCGACGTGGTCGCGGCGACCAAGGACTTCCTGCGCGCCCAGGGCGACCTGGAGAAGCAGGGGAGCCGCCTCGAGGCGGCCTTCGCCCAGCGCGAGAAGGAAAGCGCCCTCTTCGCCAACATCCCGCGCGACATCTTCATCTGCCATTCCTCGCGCGACATCAAGAAGATCATGCCCTTCATCGAGGAGATCGAGAACACCCACGGCTACCAGTGCTGGATCAGCGAGAGGAATTTGCCCAAGGACGTCGAGAACTATTGGGTCAACATCCAGGCCGCGATCGACAAATGCAAATGCTTCCTCGTCTTCGCTTCCCGCGACTGCAACGTCTCCCCCGACGTCGCCAAGGAGCTTGACTACGCCGACAAAATCGGCAAGGAGCTCCGCATCGAGGTGCGACTGGAGAACATCCCCAACAGCATCCGCCTCAAGTATTTCTTCGATGGCGTCCAATGGATCGATGGCTTCCCCTCGGTCGACGCGGACGCGATCGCCGAGCGGTACTACTCGATCTCGCACAAAGCGAAGCTGGAGCAGGAGCTCGCGGCCAAAAAAGAGCCCGAGGAGGAAAGCGAATCCGAGGATCCCCTCGTTTCCGCCGCCCGCGGGATGATCGAATCCGGCGACTACGACAAAGCGAACCGCTTCTTAGATGGATTGCTCTTCGATGAGCCCGATAGCCCAAGCCTATTGGAACTCAAGGTCTTGGCCGCGATGCGCGGCGGGAAGAGCTCCGACGACGTGAGCGAAGAAGCGGTGGAGGCTTATGATAGATTAATCCAAGCCGATGGGGACAACGCCAGGAAATGGAAGGCCAAATTCCCCTATATCGTCATCTACAAGACCCTTATGGGCGGGGCGAAGAAGCCCGCGCCGAAGAAAGAAGAACCCGCGCCGAAGAAAGAAGAGCCCGCGCCGAAGAAAGAAGAGCCCGCGCCTAGCGGAGCAACCGGCGGCTCGCTCGCGACCCTTGTCCTAGAAAACGCCGGCCCCTCCAAAGTCGAAACCATCAAAGTCCTTCAGTCGATTACGAAAAAGGGGCTTATGGACGCCAAGAAAATGGCCGATGGAGCTCCGATCATCGTCTTAAGCGCCGTATCGAAGGTCGAGGCGGAAGCAGGCTTAGCCGCCCTTAGGAAAGCCGGCGCGCAAGCGAAGATCGTCTATAATGAGGGCCCAGCCGAGAAAAAACCCGCGCCCAAAGCCTCGCCGACGAAACAGAAGGCCTCCTCTTGGGCCCAGAACGTCCCAGAATCCCCCGACGATGACTTTGAATTCTCGGCCAACGGCGACGGGTATGAGGTTTCGGGTTATTCCGGAAGCGGCGGGACGGTCAGGATCCCTGCCCGATACAACGGCAAGAGCGTGCACACCATCGCCATCTGCGCCTTCGAGGACAATGAAATCGACGAGCTCTACATCCCTTCGTCGATCAAAGAGATCGATGATTGGGGCCTAAGCGATATCCAAGGGCTCGCCAAGGTCGACGTCGATCCCGCCTCCGACTATTTCTTCTCGGAAGACGGCGTCCTCTATGGCAAAAAGGACGATACGCTTTACCTCTATCCGAACGCAAAGCCCGGAAAGAGCTTCCGCGTGCCTTCGAACATCCGCAAGATCGGCGATGGGGCGTTTGAGGATAACGGCAGCCTCAAGGAGATCCTCCTCCCGCCGGGACTTAAGGAAATCGGCGCAGGCGCTTTCCGCGGCTGCTCCGAATTGGGCGATATCTACATTCCGGAATCGGTAACGGAGATCGGTTCCGAATTCTATAGCAGTACCGCAGGCGAAATCTATTTCGAAGCCGACGAAGAGCCGGAGAATTGCGATCGGTCCTGGAACTATGATGATGTCGAGGTCCATTTCGGCGCGACTCTGCCCTATGGCGGCAAACCCGCGCCCAAGGCCGCCCCAAAAGCGGCCCCGGCTGCCTCAGCCCCCGCCTTCAAGAGCATCTCCAACGACAAGGACTTCGAGTTCGTCGCGGTCAAAGGCGGATACGCGATCAAGGAATTCAAGCACAAAGACGACAAATCGTATACGAAGACCCCAGTCATCCCGACCATGCACGCCTCTAAGCGCGTGATCGGAATCGACCGCCAGGCGTTCTGGGGCGTTAATTCGAATGTCATCGAGGTCCCTGAGGGCATCGAGATCCTCGCCGGCGGCGCCTTCGGCTACGCCAAAGCCGAGGTCGTCCGCCTCCCTTCGACGGTCCGCTACATCGATAGGAGAGCCTTCAATAGCGATAGCAAAGAGCTCCGCGAATTCTACCTCCATCCCGCCAATCCTTATTACGTCTTTGAAAACGGCGTCCTCTACACCAAGGGCAAAAAGAAGATCGTGCAGGTCTTCAGAAACCTGGTCCGGAACTCCTCCCGCTTCGTCATCCCCGATTCGGTCGAGGAAGTCGAGGAAAGCTTGCTCTACTGGAGCCCGAACTCCATCATGGAAATCGTGATCGGGGCGAACCTTAAGACCATCGGGGACGCTTCTTTCGGCGGCAATGCCAACCTTGCGCGTTTCGAGGTCTCCCCAAAGAACAAATACCTGAAGCTCGGGCCTAATGGCGAGCTCATGTCAAAAGACGGCAAGACGCTCTACTGCGTCCCGCCCAAGGGGCAGATCAGGGGCTCCTATAGCGTGCCTAGCGGCGTCAAGACGATCGCCCCCGGCGCGATCCGCGAATGCAAGCAGATCACCTCCTTGAGCCTGCCCAATGGGCTCGAGGTCATCGGCGACCAGGGGATCCGCGACACGGCGACGGGCCTCACCGGCCTCCCTTCCTCGATCATCGCGATCGGGGCAAGCGCGCTTTCCGGCTGCGGCCTCCGCGGCGATTTCTATGTCCCCGAAGGCTGCCAGCATATCGCCGGCGGCGCCTTCCAATCCAACCGTGGGCTCACTTCCGTCCATCTCCCCGCCTCGCTTGTCCACGCCGGCAAGTCGATCGTCTGGAGCCTTAGCGGCACCGTCTATTGCCCATATTCCTCCACCCCCGAGGGATGGGATCCCAAATGGATGTCGGAGGAACGGGTCTCCTATGGGCGCCTCAATCCGCGCGACAACAAGAACAAGCCGGGCTGGGGCGAATGGTCCGACCCCGATTACGCTTCCCCGGAAGTAAATCAGATATTGGAAAGACTGGAAAAAGGTGAATCCGCGCCCGCGACGAAGCCCGCCCCCAAGGCGTCCGCCCCGGCGAAGGCCCCCGCGACTTCCGGAAAAGCTTCGCCCGATTCCCACTTCAAGTGGACGAAGACCTATGACGGCAACCATTGGCGGCTCGCCAAGTACGTCGGCCCAGGCGGCGACGTCGTGATCCCCGAGACGCACGAAGGC
>JAILKX010000112.1 GCA_024693415.1 Bacilli bacterium | reverse complement strand
GGATGCCGCACATCATCTTGATCGTGGTGGATTTCCCCGCGCCATTGGAGCCGATGTAGCCGACGATCTCGCCTTCCGCGATGTCGAAAGAGACGTCATCGACGGCGCGGATCTCCGTGTATTTCCGGGAGAACAAAGTGGCAAGCATCCCAACGAGGCCTTTGCCCCTTATGGGTTTCCGAAAGATTTTGCTGAGGTTTTGGACTTGGATCATGTTGGGCATACCTCTGGTATTGTTTTTTATTGTACCGCAGTGGGCAAGGCAAAAGAAACGAAGCGTCCCTCGTGGACGGTTTTTTCATGCTCATCCATCCCTTGTCCTGGTTCTATTTGAATCCATCGACGTCGAAGCTACTTTATATACTTTTATATAACTCGTCCTGGCTAACCCCACTCACTTGGCAAGGACTGGCTATGCCGACTTGTCTTTGAGATACCTATAATAGGCGTTCACCAGGCTTTTGTATCCGCTTTCCCGTATTTCCTGATGGCTGATGCGGTATTTCGCCTTTCCTCTATTTCCGGTGGAGAGGACGCGAATGAAATCGTAGGTAAACCCATCGATTGCCTTAAGACCATTGGCTTGGCTAATGATATTGAAACAGGAGCGGAGATCCATCTGCCCAATAAAACGGTTCGCGAGTTTGACGACCGAGCGGAGCGAATATCCCTTTTTGTTCAAGCGGAGAAGGTGCCTTGCGTATCCAGAAACGCTTCTTTTCAGCGCTCTAAGATAATCGTCCGAGAAATCGATTTTGCCTTTTTCGATCTTCCAACCCAAAAAGACGAAGGGCTCGCCGCCGTTTATGAAGAAGGTTTTGGTTTCGCTTACGCTGAGCTTCTTCTGCGAAAGGAGATCCTTTGTCATGCAAGCGAGATTTGCAATCTTTTCCGCCGAAAAGGAGCCGATTAGGATGTCGTCCGAGCACCTAGCATAGAAATCCGCTTGCTCGGCAATTGCGTTATCGAGTTCCCTTAGATAGATGTTTTCCAAGAAGCCCGCAAGAGGGAGGCCTGTATATTGGGCCGGGCCATCGTGGTGAATTACCCCGCCCTCCTCATAATCGGAAAATGCAATGTATCGCTTTAAGAAGCTGCGCAGCTTATCGTCGAACGCGAACAGCTCGTCGATTTGCCTCAGCATTTCGTCCCGGTCCATCGATGAGTCGAATGCGTGAATATCGGTTCTGAATAGATGCATGGCGCCGAAGTTCTCGCAATTGCGTATGGACTTAAAGACGTCCGAAATGCCTCGATTCAGCACGTGGAGATAAACCTCTTTTCGAAATAGATAGTCGTAGCGGTGGAGACAATGGTTGATTGCTCCAAGCAGAATGTTGTCCACTTCAGGCAAAAAGAATACGGTGCGTTTGCCTTTGGACGAAGGGATCATCTTTTTGGTGGGCAGGAAAGAACGGTCCTCATCAACAATCATCGCATTGATCGCCTCGGCCGCATCGCTGGTTAAGAGGAACGCGAGGCCCTCGCGCCTTTCGCGTTCTTTGTCTCGATGCAGGACGCGGGAAAGATGGTTGAGGCGGTTTTCCATGGAGGAAGCCGCTTCCAAAAAGCTGCATTTCGGATCGATTTTGATATACTGTCCCCGCTCTTTTTCGATTTTCGCCTTTGGAATATGGAGGAAATCGCTTAGGAAAGACGTCGTGCTTTCTATGCCTTTTACATCGCGAAGATAAACCATGGCCTCCACGTTTTTGTGGACTGCGAATCGCGTGAGGTTCATGCTTCCCAGAAAAAGGTCGAAGCGATTTCCGAACCGAAGCAGATATAGCTTCGCATGCAGATATTTATCTAGGGGCAGATTCAATAGTTCGATATTCGAAGCGTCTTTATCGACAAGGTCCAAAAGCGTGGCAGGTTTGCTGACGACGGCGATTCTCGCGTTTGGACCAGCAGAAGCCGAGATGCGCTTCAGCTCATCGATATCGATGCTAGGGGATAACACCAACAGTTCATCGAAGCCGCCTTCGAACATAGGGGAGCGATCTATTCCTTGGAAAACGAATTCATATTGTTCGGACCCAAAGGGAGGGAGCAAGCGAAAATCCACTTGTTCTATTTCTTCGGCCAACTGCTGAAGCTGCCCCTTTTTCGATGAGCCATCAGGAAGCGCCCGGATCAAAAAGGCAAGGAAATCGATAAGGGGCCTGTTCTTCTCTATGGTCTTTTCGGCGCGTTGGCCTTCAAAGCAAACGGAGGTCTCTATGTTGTCGAAGGGATAGAGGTTCTTCGATCCGATGCGCAATCGATACAGGGGTCGGCTGTTTTCTTTAAAATAACGGTATATGGAGACCTTCGGGTGGAAGTAACGCTCCGGCCATTTGCTTTCATCGCTGGGGAAAGAGATTTGGACGATACCCGCGGTTTCATTGTCTTTGTTTTGATAAAGGCCATCGCCGCGGAAGACGATGTAATTATCCTTTTCTTCGCCCGCCTCGGCGCGAAAAGAATCCATATCAAAGTCAAAGGTGGTGAGTACCGCGAGGGCCAAAGCGTACCCTTGGGGGAGTTTTGGGAAGTTCGATTCGCGCATCGTTAGGATGATTCTACCACGCCCATATATACCGCAAAGTGGTCATGTGTATATTATATTATTGCGCCTTTTAACCATATAGATATAATAAAATCGCAGGGAGAATCTGCCTTTAATGGCAGGCCTATGCGTGAAGGGACGATTCGCATTAAGAGAATTCTGGCATCATAGGCTGCCGCGAATCCGCCCCGGAACTGCCAACCCCCGTTTCCCCCCAGCGCAATCCCAGAGAGGTAGCATTATGAGAAAACTGCAGATCAAAGACTTGACTCCCGAGATGCTCAAAGAAGTTTCCGCCCTCGAAACGAAGGAAGACGTGGTGGCGTATTTTGCTGCCAAGGACTTGGAAATTTCCTTAGGTGGGGCCGAAAAGCTGCTCGAAGAATCCAAGAAGGAAGACCTCGAGCTTGACGAAGAAACGTTGGCGAACGTCGCCGGCGGCGGCTGCTTCGGCAGCAATTCCTGATTTAATTGGGTCTTAACACTATTTCGGAGTTAATTCGCCGAGCGTTATTGGCTAAGTTTTCCTTTGCACCTAAATGCTCGGCCGTTACTTAGTTCACCATGGTCATTAGTGGATTGTACGGCGAAGCGAATTGTTTTGCGCTCGACATAAGCGAAAGAGAACGGTCCGATATGGAGGCCATTCTTTCTTCGCCGGCTGTTTCGGGAAGGAAGATCGCCTTAATGCCGGATTGCCACGCGAACGGAAACGGGACGCTGACCGGGTTTACCATGACGGGAGGCGATTCCGTGATCCTTGGTTTGGAAGAAGGCGCCGGGTGCGGCGTCACCTCTTTTAGGCTGGACGCGAAAAAGGAAGACATCGATTTCCCTCGCCTAGATGATGTCTGCCATGAGATTCCCGCCGGAAAAGGGGAGGGCTACGTGGAACCGGCTTACCCATACGACTTTTCCGTTCTGCGCTGCTACGAGGCGATAAAGCGCGCCTATATTTGGCCCGTGTGTCTAGGGTCCTTGGGCGGAGGCAATCACTTCATTGAATTGGATGAAGGGGAGGCCGGCGCCCTATATCTAATCGTCCATAATGGGTTGGGCCTCTTATCGTCGCCGGCATGGGACTTTTATTTGAACAAAGCCCTGAAAAGCGCGGGCAAGACTAAAGAAAACGCCACATTATCGGATACGGAAATCCGCGGGAAAGACAAAGAGGATTTCCTTTTCGATATGGCGTTTTTCGTAAGGCTTTGCTCTTATAACCGCTTCTACATGGGCGAATATATCGCCAAGAAAATGGGCTGGAAGATCTTGGACTCCATCGACATCTGCCACCATTATCAGAGCGAGAGGGATGGCATTATCCGACATGGTGCGGTTTCCGCGCACAAAGGGGAGAAAGTCGTTATCCCGGTCAACGCCAAAGAAGGTTGCATTATGGGCGTTGGGAAAGGCAACCCGGACTGGAATTACAGCGCCCCTCATGGAGGTGGAAGGCTATATAGTAGGAAAAAAGCGGTGGAGGCATTCGCCTTCGAACAATATCAAGACCTGATGCAGGGGGTTTATACCTCTTCCGTCAAAGAGGGCAACCTAGATGAAATCCCCTTGGCCTATCGGAAGTTGAACGACATCGTGGAAGCGATTCAAGATTCGGTCGAAGTCACCGAAATCCTTAGGCCCCTATTCAG
>JAILKX010000209.1 GCA_024693415.1 Bacilli bacterium | reverse complement strand
GCCCTATCTTTTCGCGATCAAAGTCGTGATGGTCGCCCCGCCGAGCTCTTTGAAGATGAGGCGATAGGAGGCATCATCCCAATCCAAAAAGGAATAATGGGCGCTCGCGGAGCCGATCTCGGTGGACAGATAGCCGGCATGGCCATAGGAGAACTCGATCTTCTCATTCACGACCCGCTTATCCGCAAAGCTTTCGGTCGCATAGATCCTTTCGCCGGGGGCGATGACGAACTCGGTCTCGCCTTTGGAATGGTTATGGCCGAATAAGAAGGAGAAATTCATCCCATAGTTTTCGGCATATTCGTTCAGGAGATCCGCGAGGGCGTTCGACTGGTCGATGTTATAGGCGGAGTTGCCGCCGAAGGGGTCTGTTACGTCGCTATGGGGATCGACGCCTAAGGCGTGGAGGCCAGAATGCGAGGAAATGAGGATCAATTCCCCGGCATAGCTCGATTTGATGCTTTCGAGATAATCCTTAAGCTCTTCGATGACCGGGGCATAGGAATGGGTATAGGTCCCGTCCTCAAGCTGCTCTTCGATCGAGAAATAGTTGATGCCGTAGACGATGAGGCCCGAAGCGGAAAGGCTCGATTTGCCGTTGGCTTTCGCGGCGGCGCTATTCGAATCGAAGATCACGCCGATGCCGTCGAGATTGGTTTCATCGGCTCCAAGGTTCGCCTCGACGCTCGCGGTCGCGACGGAGAGATAGGATTCGTGGTTCCCCGCGACATATACCGCGTCGATCCCTCCTATCTGCCCCTTGATTTGGGGGAGGTAGACGCTTCTTAGGACTTCGTCTTCCGGGGTCGCCCCGTTCACCCAGTCGCCGGTGGCGACGATAAGCGAAGGGATCCTGCCTCCGTTTTCGCCCATCACCTCCTCGATCGCCTCGCCGATGAGGGAGAATTCCTCATGGACGTCGGAGAAGGTCAATAGGCTATTGGGGATGACGCCGGAAGCGACGATGAGGTTCACCGTATAAGAGGTTTCACGGTAGTAATATCCCGCTTCGTCGCGCCCTGACACGGTTGCGGAAATCGGGAAAACGCCGCACCCCTTATCGGATAATTCGCTCGGGGTGTAGCTGAGGGAGGCGTTCTCGGTGACGGCGCCATCGATATTCCAGGCGACGCTATTTGCGCTGACGCCTTCCTTTAGGCCTAGGGTATAGGTCGGGGCGGCAAAAGAGGATGAATCGACGTAGGCGTTAGGCTGCATCTGCGCGGAGATGGCCTTCGATTGGCTTTCGCCATCGGTATAGATCGTCAAGGCGGTGGCGTATTGCTTGTCGTCGGTCGCGCTGTAGAATCCGTTGCCGTATCTGATGTATTTGGTCGCGTCGGCCGTCACGAAAGACAGCAGGCCATCGGAATAGATCCATTCGCCTTTCGCGGTCGGCGGAGGCCCATATAACGGGGTTCCGCCCGTTTCCCAGGAGACAGAAGACGGGGGGAGCGAATCCATTGAGGAATTCGGGCTGCCGGATGAGGCTTTTTGGGATTGCTCGGCGAAAACGAGGGTGCCGTCGGGGTTGATGCTGAGGCTCAGCCCATCGATTTGGAACGAGCTTGAGCGCGTGCTGGTGCTGCCTCCGCCCGATTTCTCGGCATAGGTGAGGGCGCTGCCCTTGCCGCTGCATGTTAGCGCATGCAGGGTCGCTCCTTCGAGGTGGCCGATCAGATAGCGCTGCCCCGACGCGAGATTTAGGACCTTATAGAAATCCTTGTCCGCGGATATGACGCCGTCGTTTTCCGCGAAGGAGTTTTCGATCGCGTCGCTGGGCGGGGTCATCGTGCCGGAAGAGGAATCGCTTCCGCCGCAGGAGGCCAAAGAAAGGGTCAGCATAGCGCTGAAGAGGAATAGGTGCTTCGTCTTGCTCATCGTTCGGTTTCCTAGAGTGAGCATATTATAAAGAATGTTTAAGGTTCGTTGTAAAAATTTAAGCTCCATTTAAAAAACCCGCCAAATAAGGCGGGTCGCTAAGCGATATCCTTTGCTTCAGTCTTCCCTGCTGTCGTAGACGAGCTCGGTCGTCTTGCCATCGCACTCATAGACCATGTAATACGCCGATTTCGCATGGTAGCTCATGCCGGCGCGCTTCAGGCGCTCGGTCGCCATGACCTGGTTCAGCAGTCCGTCGCCGTATTCGGCCGCGCGGTCGAGGGAGACGAAGATGTCGTCGATATCCTCAACGTGGCCATCGGGGTATGAGAATGAGAGTTTATATGAAACCATGGTTGTTCCTCTTTCCGTACAATTCTAACGGAAACATGCTTTTCTATCAATTCACCAATTGAGCGCGTTTCCGCCGCCACGGCAATGCCAAATCGTATATACTTGTCCCTGGAAAGCGAATCCATGAAAATCATCTGCATCGGCGCCGGGGCATCCGGACTCTTCTTCTCCCTGAATGCGGCCAATAACGGCCACGAGGTCATCCTTTTGGAATCCAACGAAAGGGCGGGGAGGAAGCTCGCCATCACCGGCAAAGGCAGGTGCAACATCACCAACGATTGCCCGGTGAACGAAGTGATCGAGAAGGTCCTGAGCAACCCGAAGTTCCTCTATTCGGCCGTGGCGGGCTTCTCGCCGCGCGACGCCATCGAATGGTTCAACGCCCACGGATGCGAACTCAAAACCGAGCGAGGGAACCGCGTCTTCCCCGTCAGCGACCAGTCCTCCGACGTCGTGAACGCCTTGCTCCGCGAATGCGATAAGGCGGGCGTGAAGATCATCTACCGCCAGAAAGTCACCTCGATTAGGCAAAGCGAGGAAGGGTTCAAGGTCTTCACCAAAGACCGGGCCTACGCGGCAGAAAAAGTCGTCATCGCGACCGGCGGAAAATCCTATCCGCTCACCGGATCCACGGGGGACGGGTATGCATTTGCCCTGTCTTTCCACCACTCCATCGTCCCGCCTGTGAGCGCCCTTTGCCCGATAAAGATCAAGGAGAGGATCGACCCGAAGATGACGACCCTCACCCTCAAAAACGTCGCCCTCACCGCATCGGCGGAGAAGTTCCATAAAACCCTGTTCGGCGACATGGAGTTCCTGCCTAACGCCATCACGGGCCCGATATCTTTGTCCATGTCCTCCCTCATCAACAGGAAGGGCTACGTCGAACTCTCGCTCGACTTCAAGCCGGCGCTCGACAATGAGAAATTGAACAACAGGATCCTGCGCGAAATCTCGGAGACGCCGAACGAATCCGTCATGCACCTCATCCGGACCTTGCTGCCGTCCGACATCATCCCCTTCTTCGTTCAGCATGCCGGCACCCCCACCGCGAAGCAGCTCAATTCCTTTACCAAGGAAGACCGCGCCAAACTGGTCCGCGACCTCAAGGCGTTTCCCCTCACCTACGATGGGCTCGACGGCATCGAGAAAGGCATCGTCACTAGCGGCGGCGTCTCGACGAAAGAGATCAATTCCAAAACCATGGAATCCAAATTGGTCCCCGGCCTATATTTCATCGGAGAGGTGATCGACGTCGACGCCTTCACCGGCGGATTCAATCTCCAAATCGCCTTATCCACCGCTTACGCCGCGGCAAGGTATATCGGCTGAATTTCGATACACGTCCCCAACGGATTGCATAAAAAAAACGAGGCGAGCCTCGCTTTTTTACATCTTGTGTCCGTTCAGGACCCCGGCTTGCTCAACCCCTTCCACCGCTTCGAGTTCGGCGAGGAATTCGTTGGTTCGGAATTCGTTGGTGTTCGATACGACGAGGAAGGTCGCCTCGATCTCCTGACTGTCGAGCAAATCGATTTGGAGATCGTGGATGACGCAATCGTATTTCTGCGCGATCTGGAGGAGCTTGGTCGCGACGGGAGTGTTTTCCTTGGCCTTGAGTTTGACGAGCGGCGCGCTCCGGTTGATCTTGTTCTCGATCTTCCTGAACAGAGTCAAAACGACGAGGATCAAGGCGGTGCCGACGATCGCGAGGATGAAGTTCATCGATCCGCAGGCCAAGCCGATGGCCATGACGATCCAGATGGTCGCCGCGGTGGTGAGACCCTTTGTCCCGGAATTTCTATGGATGATGGCGCCTGCGCCCAAGAAACCGACGCCGGCGATGACCTGGGCGGCCAAACGGGCGACGTCCCTGCTGCCGAAGGCGGCGGGGAAACCGTAGATCGAGATGATCATGATGAGGCAGGAGCCGACGCCGACGAGGAGGTGGGTCCTAAGGCCCGCGCTTCTTCCCCTTCGCTCGCGCTCGATGCCGATCACGCCGCAGAGGGCGATCGAAAGGACCAAAGCGATGAAGCAGAGAATGAAATTGCCGATCGGCCATTCGCCGACCATAATCTCGCCGATTTTCTCAGCGAGGATCTGATCTATGGTAATCATACGGTCATTATACATCAAATGATGAATGGGGAGGAAATACTAAGGTATTTATTTTTCGTTTGAAAACGGCCATAGACCAACGACCCTGCCCAGACAGCAAAAAGCGCCCAAGCCGTTGGCCAATGGGCGCTTCCCTAATATAGCTTTACAAAAGTAATTAGGCTTCGGGCACGTCCTTCTTTTTGCGGATGAAGGCGAAGAAGATCCAGATTCCAATGCCGATCGCGGTAGCCGAATCGAGTCCGACGAGGATCCAAACCCAGGCGTTGGACGGTGAGGCGGCTGCCCTGCTCACGATCGTGGATTGCGGCACGGTGCTGAGCGGGTTCTTGAGGTATTCACTCTGGCGGTAAACCGTGTTGCAGAAGGTGTAGAGGATGTTTTTGTTGGCGATGCGGGCGCAGTTGATGGTCGTCGCGCCATTGCGGTCATTGATCGTGCCGATCGTGTTGGTGCGAAGGCCGTTCAGCCAGATGTCATTGCCGGCCCTTAGACCTTGGTTGATATCCATGATCGACATCTGCGCCTCAAGGGCATAGTCGGTCAGAACGCTTCCGCGGAACCCCCACTCATCGCGGAGGACGCCGGTCAGCAGGGAGTAATTTCCGCCAGACCAGGTCGCGCCGACGCGGTTGAACGCGCTCATGATGGCGTTCGCCCCACCTTCTTTGACCGTAATCTCGAAGGCGCGGATGTAGATTTCGCGCAGGCTTTGCTCGTTGAGCCAAGTGGTGAGGCCCTCGCGCTTCAATTCGGTCTCGTTGACCGCGAAGTGCTTCACGTAGCAATAGAGGCCGTTGTCGGTGGCGCCTTTGACGGTAGCGGCGCACATCTTGCCGGAGAGCAAGGGATCCTCGGAATAGTATTCGAAGTTTCTGCCGTCGAAGGGAGAGCGATGGATGTTGGCGGCCGGGGCATACCATCCGGCGACCCCGGTTGCATAGGCTTCGTAGCCAACCGTCAGGCCAAAGCGATAGGAGAGGTCGTCGTTCCAGCTTTGGGCGATCACGGTCTGAACCGGGAATGAGGTCCAGAGGGTGCTGCTCGATCCGGCGCTGGAATTGACTTCCTGATTGAGGCCGGACGGGCCGTCGAGGTCCATGTGCTCCGGCTTGTTGATGGAGGGGATGGCCTTGGTGCGGAATCCGCCGCCCTGGACCGAACCATAGAGTTCGTCCACGGTGATTTCGTCGAGCAGGGATTCCCATTTCGGGTCATCGTAATCCTGCCCTAAAGGAAGGATCAGGTCGAGGTTTAAGGTACCGTCGGAGTTATAGAGTTTGAGGTCGCCGCTCTTCCCTTGGGTCGGGGCGGTTTCGACGTCGCGCTCATGGGTGAGCCAGCCGTTGGCTGGATATTTATCCGATTTGGCACGGGCGGCGCGGGGCGTCGGGAAGGTGCCTTCGAAGTCGGCGCGGGTCAGGTAGGTGATCCCTTCGTCGGTGTCGGTGCCATCGATTGCGACGTCGCCGGAAGCGACGCCATCGTTGGAGAAGCGGTTCTTCACCGTTTCGCCATCGATCTCGGTGCTGGTGCCAACGTTATAGAGGATGGTCGATCCGGCGCTCGGGCTCACGGTGTGGGAATCGGACCTCAGGGTGATGGCATATTCGCCTTGCTCGAGGACATATCCGCCATCGGAACCGACGGCTCCGGAGAGGTTGTCGTTGTCATAGGCCTTCATGTCAGAGCCTTTGAAGGTCAGCTCAAGGGTCGTCGACTCGTCTTTGGCCAGGAGTTTGGTCTTGCCATAGGCGAGGAGGTTGACGGCCGATTTCTCGATCCCGCCGGAAGTGTAAGGCGGGGCGTAGTAGAGCTGCACCACCTCTTTGCCGGAAAGCGGGCCGACGTTGGTCACCTTGACGGAGACGGTGATCTCCGTTTCGGGGGTGATATTGGACGCATTCGCGGGGGACGTGGATACGATTTCGCTGTTGAACGTCGAATAGGACAAGCCATATCCGAAGGGGTATTGGACAACGTCTTCATAGCTGTCCACGCCCCATTTGCTCTTCGCGAAGTCGCTTTGCCAGAAGCCCATGGCATCCGCGGTCTCATACCACCGGTAGCCATTGTAGATTCCCTCGGCGTAATCGATGTAGGGCGTGCCGTCGTTGGTGTAGGCCCTTTCGCCGCCGGTGGGACCGTTGATCTCACGGCAATCCGGGGCGTTCGCGTAGGTCGCCGCGGTGGAGAGGTCGTAGGCGTAGGCGTCGACGGTCCTTCCCGAAGGATTGATGTCGCCGGTGAGGATCTTGGTGATCGCGACCGACCCAGACTGTCCGCCGCCGCTTACGGAGATCGCGGCATCGATCCCCGCCCCGTCAAGGAAGGAGAGGTCCATGGCGTTGCAGGCGTTGACGATGACCACGACATTGTCGAAGTTCGCCGTGACCACGTCGAGCAGATCCTCTTCCTCGGTGGAGAGCTCGAGGTAGCTGCGGGTGAGGTCATCGGGCTGATTCTCGTCGTATTTCTTTTGGATGCGCGGGATATCCTGCCCTTCGCCGCCGACGCGGGAGATGACCACGAAGGCGGTGTCGGAGAAGGATTTCGCTCCCTCGATGAGGGGATTGACCTGATCGATGCTCGGCTCGATCAGGTTGAAGAAGGGGTACGCGGCGGTCCAATAATTGGTCGCGTCGCGGGAGTATTTGTAGTTCTCGTACATCTCGATGAGGGGCTTGTAATAATCGAATTGCCCTTCCACCGCCGGCAGGGTCTCACGGCCCTGGGCATCGCGCATCGCCTCTTGGCCGCCAAGGGCTCCAAGGAAGGAGACGAGCTTGCCGGATCCGCGCTCTGCCGAGCCGCCGGAACCGGAGCCGGAGGTGATGAATCCGCCATCGGTGGCACCCCACCCGAAGACCGCGACCGGGAACTTCCCGTCGGCGTTCTTCTTGGAGGAATCCAGGGGCAGAGCGCCGTTTTCGTTTTTCAGAAGAACGACGCCCTCCCCCTCTATTTCTTGGCAAATCTCATTGCCCGCGGCGGTATTGAGGGTCGAGAAGTCGTTGCCGAATCCGCCGAGGAAGATCGAGATGATCTCGGAGAAGCCGCTCGCCACGATGTTGGCGGCGACCACCGCTCCAGCCAGCAATGCCATGCCGGCTATCTGAACGATTTTTCCAACTTTCTTTGCCATTGTCGCTTTTTCCTTTGCTTTGCGGGGATCAAGCGGCGGCAGTGAAACGGAAGTTGCTTACGACGATGTCGCCGGCGTGGGAATCGTTGTTATCGGTCGCGGAATCAACGAAGAAGTTCATGTAATCCGCGGCACCGCGCTCGGTGGATTCGTCATAGACGACGGTGAAGGTCACCTTCTCGCCGACCGCGACGCTGATGAACGATCCGCCCCAATTGGTGTCGGTGTAGACTTCGTTATGGCCATCTGCCCAGGCGTTGGTGTTGATGGCTTTGGTGTTCTCGACCTGAGTGGTTCCGAGGATGTCGACGCGGAATTTGACCAAGTCGGCTCCTTTGTTCTCGACGTCAAGGGCAAGGGTGTTCTTGCCGTTGGCGACGCTAGCGACCGGGGCGCCCAACGTCACATAGGACTGGCCGGTCACCGCGGCATAGGTGACTTCGACCGAAGTCGTCGGGGTGCCGGAGGGGGTGATGGTATAGGCTTCGTTGCCGCCGAAAGTGAGGGCGACGCCATCGGATTCCTCGGCGCTCTGATCTTCGGATTCGACCGGGGCCGGCTCTTCGCTGCTCGCGACGGGCTGCGCTTCCGCTTTGCCGCCGAACTTGATGTCGGAGATCTCAAGGGTGCCGGCGCGGGTCTCGTTGTCGGCGCAGGAGGAGTCGATCATGAATTCAAGGCTGTTCGGAGCGCCGCCGAAGACGACGACGGCTTCAACGGTCTCGCCCGCCGGGATCTCGAAGAAGGATCCGCCCCAGGTGGTGTCGGTATAAACCGGGGCGCCATTCATGGTGGCCGAGATGTTGCTCGCCATATTCTGCTGGCCGGCGAGGGCCGGGTCGATCAAATTGGCGCGGACCCTGTCGGCGACATTTCCCGCGTTCTTGAGGGTCATCTTCACGGCGTTTTTGCCGGCGGCGGCATCGGTGATGTTAGCGTTGATGGTGCGATAGGACTGCCCGGGGATCGCGTCATAGGTGACCGTGGTCACGCCATCGGCTTTGGAGATGCGGTACTCCTCGGCTTCGGTCGTGAAGCTCAGGTCGACGGGGTCGATCGCGCTCCAATCGATGGCATCGCCAGCTTGCGAATCGGCGCTGTCGACCGAGGAGACGACGGGGTCGCCTTCGCCGTCGATATACATCGTCGAGGCCTTCGCTTTGATCCATTCGTAATCGGTGGTCTTGTTCTGTGAGCCGGAATATTTGCCCGACCAGCCGACGGCGGAGCTCGGCCAGTAGTTGGTCATGATGCGGCCCGGGGTCGCCGGCAAGGGGTTCCTGTCGCTTGCGGTGACCTGATAGACGGGATTGCCGTCGACGAACCAGGTGATGGCGTCCTTCGACCAGCGATAGCCGTAATTGTGGAATTCCTTGCTCGCGTCGAATCCGAGGTCATGCATGTGCTCATGGCCGCCGACGCCGTTGACGAAATAGTTGAACTGGACGTGGGTGGTGTCCTTGCCGAGGAATTCGATGTCGACCTCATCCCAGGGATTGGGGACGCCGTTGACGGTGTCGTAGTTCCCGGTGCAGGTGAAGAATGAGCTGACGCTCCCGACGACGTCGGTCGGCTTCATGCGGACCTCGAAGTCGCCATATCCATAATGATGGTGGGTCCTAGCCTCGGCGCCGGTGTGGTCGAATTCCTTCGAGGCGCCGTCGATCCAGGCCGACTTTTTCTCGTCTTTGATGGCGAGGTGCATCTTGCCTTCGGAATAGGTGAGGTTGCCGGCGGACCAGACGCAATCGAAATTGCCGCCGTTGGTCCATCCGTCGGAGCCGAAGATCTCGGCGACGCTCCCTTTCGAGAAATCGGCAAGCATGTCTGCCGCTAACGGGTCAGCCTTGATTGCGCTCGTGGTGCCGTTGCCATTGCAGCCCGCGAGCCCGAGGGCGAACGCCCC
>JAILKX010000181.1 GCA_024693415.1 Bacilli bacterium | reverse complement strand
CGGGAAAATATGCCACACGCGCAAAAAAGGCTATTGAAACTACCAAAAAGGTAGTATTATTTTTTTCGGTCCAAAATTCATAGTGTTATGCTTTTTGGGCTAGGAAGGTTAGGAGTCTCATGAAGGGAACAGTCAAAATGTTCAACAAGGAGAAGGGCTACGGTTTCATTCACGCCGAAGATAACCGTGACTACTTCTTCCACTATTCTTCTCTCGTTATGGATGACTACAAGACCGCCGAGAAGGGCGAGAATGTGGAATTCGAAACCGAAGAGTCGGATCGTGGGCCGCGCGCTGCGAACGTTAGAAAAGTCGGTTAATATTTGATAACCCTAAGCCCCGCCTTCCGGTGAGGCTTTTTTCTTTTTGTGTGGCGCATACGCGCGTTCAAGCGTAAAATGCACATGCCTACGGAGGGAGAATTCTGTTCTATGTCACTTAAAGCCGGAATCGTCGGTTTGCCAAACGTCGGCAAATCCACGCTGTTCAATGCCATCACCAATTCGCACGTCGAAGCCGCGAATTACCCTTTTGCCACCATCAAGCCGAACACCGGCGTCGTCATCGTCCCCGATGAGCGCCTCGACTTTTTGACCGACATGTTCAAGCCGGAGCGCAAGATCAACGCGACCTTCGAATTCTATGACATCGCAGGGCTTGTGCGCGGCGCATCCAAAGGCGAAGGCCTCGGCAACCAATTTCTCGCCGCGATCAGGGAATGCGACGCGATCTGCGAAGTGGTGCGCTGCTTCGAGAACTCCGAGGTCATCCACGTCGATAACGTGGTCGACCCGGCCCGCGACATCGAAACGATCGACCTAGAGCTCGCGATGGCCGACCTCGAGACGGTCAATAACCGCATCGCCAAGCAAGAGACCAAATCCCGCGTCGTCAAAGACAAGGTGGCGATGTATGAGATGGCGATCCTTAAGCCCATCAAGGCGGTCCTTGACGAAGGAAAGCCCGCAAGGCTCTGCACCGAACTCTCCGAGGAGCAGGTCGAATACGCAAGGAAGAACTTCTTCCTCATGACCCTCAAGCCGATCATCTACGTCGCTAACGTCGCCGATTCGGATTACATGGACCTCGATTCCTGCGCCCATTACCAGACCGTCAGGAAGATCGCCGAATCCCAAGGCGCCCAATGCATCCCCGTATCCTGCGAGATCGAATACCAGATCTCCCAGATGGATAACCCCGATGACCGCAAGGAGTTCCTCGATTCGATCGGGGCCTCCGAATCCGGCCTCGACAAGCTCGTCAAGGCGAGCTACCGCCTCCTCAACCTCTCGACCTTCTTCACGGTCGGGAAGGACGAATGCCGCGCCTGGACCTTCTCCAACGGCATGACCGCCCCCGAATGCGCGGGCATCATCCACACCGATTTCCAGAAGGGATTCATCAAGGCCGAGGTCTACGCCTACGATGACATCCATTCCCTTGGCTCCGAACTCGCGGTCAAGGAAGCCGGGAAGCTCAGGATGGAAGGAAAGGAGTACCGGATGAAAGACGGCGACTGCGTCTTCTTCCGGTTCAACGTATGAGCAACATCAGGATAGGCCTAGGCGAAGACATCCATCTCCTCGTCCCCGGCCGCGAACTGATCCTCGGCGGCGTCCATATCCCTTATGAATTGGGGCTCCTCGGCCATAGCGACGCCGACGTCGTCTACCACGCCGTAAGCGATTCGCTTCTCGGGGCCTTGGCCCTAGGCGACATCGGCCACTTCTTCCCGACCGATGATCCGCGCTATGACGGCGCCGATTCATCCCTTATCCTCAGCGAGGTCTACGCCAAGATCAAGGAAAAGGGATACCGCGTCGGCAACATCGACATCACCATATCCTGCGAGAAGCCGCACCTAGCAAAGCACCTCCCGCAGATGAAGCAAAACCTTGCAAAACTCCTAGAAATAACCCCCGACGATGTCGGAATCCAAGCGATGACCAACGAAGGATGCGACGCGGTTGGGCAAGGAAAAGCGATCCGCGCCAACGCGGTGTGCCTGCTGGAAAGGAATTAGAAAATGAACCCGGATACCCTATTGAAGCAACTGATCATATCCGCCCTCGGTAAGCTCGGCGTCGAGCTCAAGGAAGACGACGTCGTCATCGAGAGGTCCAAGGATCCCGCCCATGGCGACTATTCGACCAACGCCGCGATGAAGTTCTCTCGCCTCGCCAAGAAGGCCCCGCGTGAAGTCGCTTCCTTCCTCGCCGAGAACATCGCCTCCGACGAGATCGAGAAGATCGAGATCGCCGGACCGGGCTTCGTGAACTTCTTCATGAAGAAAGACGCCCTCCAGAACATCCTGCCCACGATCCTCAATAACCCCGACACCTATGGCCGTAGCCCCTCCAAAGGCATCAGGATCAACGTCGAATACGTCTCGGCGAACCCAACCGGCGACCTTCACCTAGGCCACACCCGCTGCGCCGCCGTCGGCGATGCGATCGCCTCGCTCTACGACTGGGCCGGATATGACGTGACACGCGAGTATTACGTCAACGACTGCGGCAACCAGATCGAGCACCTCGGCCACTCCATCAGGGGCCGCTACCACGAGCTCTTCGGCGAACCGCTTCAGCTCGATGACGACGATTACCACGGCCAGGACCTCGTCGAGATCGCCCGCGAGATCAAGCGCGAATACGGCGACAAATACCTCGCCGACACCCTCGAATCCCACGATTTCTTCATCCGCTACGGCATCGATGCCGAGCTAGGCAAGATCAAGAAGGACCTCGACGCCTTCCACGTAAGGTTCGACCGCTATTCCTACGAATCGGACATCCGCAAGGGCGGAAAGATCGAATCGACCCTCAAAGAGCTCGCCCCTCACACTTACGTAAGCGAAGGCGCCACCTACCTCCGCACGAGCGAATACCTCGACGACAAGGACCGCCCGATCATCAAGTCCGACGGCAATTACACCTACTTCACCCCCGACATCTGCTATCACTACGACAAGATGAGCAGGGGATATGACAAATTGGTCGACATCCTCGGCGCCGATCACCACGGCTACATCAACCGCATGAAAAGCGCCCTCATGATGAAGGGCTATTCCCCCGATGCCCTCGAAGCCGAATTCGTCCAGGTCGTCCGCGTATTCCGCGATGGGGCTGAGGTGAAGATGAGCAAGCGCACCGGCGAAGCGATCGCCCACCGCGACCTCGTCGAAGACGTCGGCGTCGACGCGGTCAGGTACTTCTTCGTCGAACGCTCCCAGAGCTCGCACCTCGACTTCAACTACAACCTCGCGATGGAGCAGTCCTCAAGCAACCCGGTCTACTACGCCCAATACGCCCACGCCCGCTGCGCTTCGCTATTGAGCCTTGGCCAAGACATCCCCCTTGACGGCACCGGAGCACTGCTAAAAGAAGAGGCCGAAACCGCAATCTTGAAGCATTTGGCCGATTTCCCGAGTATGATAGATAATGCCGCAAAGGAAAGAGCCCCCTACAAGGAAGTCGCCTACATCCACCGTCTGGCGGAGCTGATCCATGGGTTCTATTCCGCCTGCCGCATCATCGACCGCGAAAATATCCCATTGACATCTTCGCGCCTAACCCTTATAAAAGCCTGCGAGATCGTCATGCGCAACGCGCTTGGCATCATCGGGGTCTCCGCACCGGAGAAAATGTAATCAATTGAAAGGAATGCAACAATGAAAGAAGGAAGCATGATCCAAGCGGCTTGCCGCATCCTCGAGGAAAACGGAAAGGAAATGAGCTTCGCCGACCTTTGGTCCGCGGTCCGTCATGACCTCGACATCGACGACGTCGAAGCCAATGCCCGCATCGGGTTCTTCTACACCGACCTCTCCATGAACGGCCTCGTGGTCGCCCTCACCGACAACGTCTGGGACCTCCGCAAGCGCCACACCTATGACAAGGTCCACATCGATGTCAAAGACGTCTACACCGAAGTCGAACAGTCCTCCGGCGACGAATTCGACCAACAGGACGACGACGAATACAACCGCTTCACCGGCACCCTCGTCGAAGAGGAGAACAGCGAGGAGAACGATTCCGAAGAGAATCCCAGCAAGGAAGAAGACGGCGCAGACTACCTCGGCCTCAAGAAAGAGCCGATCCCCGAATATTGATTCGCCCCTCATCCAACTGACCAAGCCCGACCCAATCATCGGGCTTTTTCTTTGCTGCGCACCAACGGGTGCCGCCCGAGCCTAACGGGCTGTCGGGGTGGCCGCCCCTAACCTCGTGCAAATCTCGCCGAATTCGCATACACGTCCTCAACGGATTCGGTTTTTTATGAGGACTTAGTTTGGCCGCAATAACGGCGATTTGGGTCTTGACCGAGGCAGGCACCCTGAGCTAAGGGGAGCTTAGCTCCGGCGCCGCCCAGCGGGACTTGATGGCTGACAAAGGAGCGGGGGATATTTATGGGAATCCGCTGGATGCGTGTATGCATAATTGCCCTGAAATATTGACTTTGTATAAAAATTTTCTTTGCAATTGGAAACCAATTGGCTATGCTAAAGGGCTTTCA
>JAILKX010000169.1 GCA_024693415.1 Bacilli bacterium | reverse complement strand
AATTCGCCGAGGTCTACCTTTATGCCAAGCCAAGGAGAAAAAGGCATGAAAAAGAATCTACATTCCACAAATAGCCTGCATCAAGTTGGTTTTAACTATTATTACTACGGCTACTTTAGGTAACGCTTTCCTATTGGCCATAGCACGGATGGGAGAGCGAATCGAACGTCCGTGAGTAAGATGAAAGATTCCTCCGGATGTTCCCCATTCCGGAGGTTTTATTTCTAGGAGGTACAAACAATGAAACCGCAAATGATTCTCATGTCGACCCTCGCCTTACTCGGCGCAACACTAGCTGGCGGATGCAGCGGCAGCTCCAGTTCTTCTGCCGTCTCCAGCGCATCCGGTGCTTCCAGCAGCGCCGTCGGCCCGAAAAAGAAAGTCGGTATCCTGCAATTTGGCAGCTTCGAGGCGTTGGAAAAGGCCAAGCAGGGCTTCGTCGACGTCTTGGAGAAGTCCAGCATCAAAGATAGCGTCAGCATCGAGGTCAAAAACCCAGCCGCCAATAGCGCCGACAACCAGTCCATGGCCGCGACCCTCGCCGCCGATAGCGACCTCGTCTATGGCGTCGCCACCCCTAGCGCCACCGCGCTAAAGACCGCCGTGGGAAGCCTTGGCTTCGATACGCCCGTCCTCTTCTCGGCCGTCACCAACGCCATCGGCGCCAAACTCGTCGCCAACCTCGAGGCACCCGAAGGCAACTGCACCGGCGTCCTCGACCTCGGCCCGATCGAAAAGGAACTTGAAGTCCTTAGCAAATTCGAAGGCGTCAAGAAGGTCACTTCCTTCTTCACCTCGACCGAAGTCAATAGCGTCTACCAGGCCGAAATAGCGGAGGCGTGGATGGATAAAGCCGGTATCGAACACACCCGCACCACCATCACCAACGCGTCTGAAATCAGCTCTGCCCTCGCTGGCATCGGCAGCGATGTCGACGCCATCTTCCTCCCCACCGACGACACCATCGCCAACAACATGTCCCAGGTCAAACAAGCCAACGACAACCGCGTCGACAAGCTCATCATCGTCGGCAGCGACACCGGCATGATCAACGGCTGCACCTTCGCCCTCGGCGTCGACTACTACCAGTGCGGCGTCCAGGCTGGCGAGATGGCCGTGAAGATCCTCGGGGAAGGCAAAGCCATCAAAGACATCCCCGTCGAAACCTGCGACACCAACAGCATCTTCATCAACAAAACCTGGTCGGAATCCTTGGGCATCACCATCCCTGAATCCGTTCTGTCTATCGAGGGAGCCGTGATTCAATGATTCTCCCCGTCGTCCTAGATAACGCATCCACGGTCCGCACGTTTTTCGTGAATCCATGGATCAACGGCCTGATTCTAGGGATCATGATCCTCGGGGTATTCATCTCCTTCCGCGTTCTCAATGTCGCCGACTTGTCCGTCGAAGGCGTATTGCCCATGATCACCATGCTGACCGCCGTTTTGATCGACGCCGGCTGGAATCCATGGCTCGTCTTGCTTCTCTCCATCCTCATAGGTGCCGTATGCGGCATGCTTAACGCCGCCTTGACCATATGGTTGAAGACACCGCCGTTGCTTTCAGGCATCATCGTGATGGCGTTGACCTTCGGCTTTGCCATCATGATCAACTCCCTCAAAGCCGGCCAGGCCAGCTTCGACCCCATGGCCCACCTCACGGTCTTCAATTGGCTCCGCACCCTCCTAGCGAACAATTCCAAGGACCGCATCTACCTCTTCTACGCCTCCTACCTCTCCTACATCATCGTCGCGGCGGTGCTGCTACTTGTCTGCGCCTTCCTCCTCTACTTCTTCTTCGGCACCGAACTTGGTATGTCCATCCGCGCGTCCGGCAAGAACCCAGAGATGGCACGGGCGAATGGCATCAACGTCGAAGCCATGTCGATTATCGCTTTAGCGATCTCCGGTGGTCTAATCGGCCTAGCCGCCTGCTTGTATGGCCAGCATAACGCGAATGGCCTACCAACCGATGGCCAGGGCATGATCGTCATCGCGTTGAGCTCGCTGTTCCTAGGCGAGATCATCGTCGGCACCCGCACCTTCAAGCGCAACCTCATCGCCTGCTTGGTCGGCTCTATCGCCTACTGGTACCTCATCCAGCTATTGATGCTCATCGACTCCACCGGCTACATGCTCTCCGTCTATAAGGCCTTGTTGCTCGTAGTCGTCATCGCGTTGCAGTTAGGCATCGCACGCTTCCGCAAGCGCCACCCCAACAAACCCAAAGGACAACGCGTCACGCCCACTTCTACTGAAGCGACCAAGGAAGTCCTTTTGGAGACCAAAGAATCCTTTGTCCGTCACTGCCTAGGGAGGACCCATTCATGCTAGAAATCAAGAACCTCCACAAGACATTCCGACTCGACGATAACCCCGAAAACGATAAGCACGTCCTTCGCGGAATCGACTTGACGCTCAACGAAGATGACTTTGTCACCGTCATCGGTAGCAACGGCTCTGGCAAGACCACGCTGCTCAACCTCATCGCCGGCGTCCACATC
>JAILKX010000156.1 GCA_024693415.1 Bacilli bacterium | reverse complement strand
TAGGACGTAGGCCTGCGACCTCAGGCTATCGATCGATTTCTCGTACATCGTGAGGTAGGTCTCCCTCATGTCGAATCCGGTCTTGAGGAGCTCTTCGGCGATCGCGAAGGTGTGGACGCTCGTCGAGCTGAACATGAACCTACCGGAGTCGCCGACGATCGCGATGTAGAGCCATCTCGCCGCTTCCTTGGAGAGGGTTTTGCCCTTCCAGTTCAGGAGGATATTCGCGACGATTTCCCCAGCTGCCGCCGCTTCTTTGTCGCAGACGGTGGCGCGAGGGGCGATCTCGGCTTTGCAGGGGTGGTGGTCGATCTTGATCTTGTACTTGGCGTGCTTGTAGCGCGGATCGGCGATCCTGTCATGGTCGCCGACGTCGACGACGATCGCGAGGAAATTGCCGCCCTTGAACCATTCGTTGTTGAGCGATTCGGTCTCAGGGAAGAGACGCGGGGTGAAGGAGACGTGGTTGTCCCCGACGTAATGGACTTCCTTCTCGGGGAAGTTGTCCTTGATGAATTGGTAGACGCCCATCTGGGTCCCCATCGCGTCAAAGTCGGGCTTGAGGTGACGGAAAACGCAGATCCTGTCGTATCTTTCGATGGCGCGATAAATCGCGCGGTATTGCTTTAGATACGGCTTAGCGTAATCGGTTATGGCTTGGTTCAGCTTTGCCTTCATTAGGCGATCCTCTTGTAGCAGTCGCGGGCGATCATGACTTCCTCATCGGTCGGGATGACGACGACCTTCATCGCGCTGCCTTCCTTGGAGAGGACGGCTTCCTTGCCGCCATAGACGGTCTTGTTGAGCTCGTAGTCGATCTTGAGGCCGAGGGCTTCCTCGACGTCGCGGAGGATGAGCTCGCGGTAGTAGGGCGAATTCTCGCCGATGCCGGCGGAGAAGATCATCATGTCAGCGCCGCCTAGGCGGACGAAGTAGGAGCCGATGAAGTCGGCGACCCTGCGGGCGAAGAGCTTCGACGCGAGGATCGCGCGCTCATTGCCTTCGAAGGCCGCGGCCTCGATGTCGCGGGTATCGTTGGAGATGCCGGAAACGCCGAGCAGGCCGCTCTTTTTGTTGAAGATGTCATAGAGTTCGTGCACGTCTTTGCCGGTGCAGGTGGCGAGGTAATCGGTGACGGAGGGATCCATGTCGCCGGTGCGGGTGCCCATCATGACTCCGCCAAGCGGGGTAAGGCCCATCGTGGTGGCGACGCACTTGCCGTCGCGGACGGCCGCCAAGGAGGCGCCGCTGCCGACGTGGCAGGTGATGATGCGGGTGCCGGACTTGCCGCCGAAGTAATCCTTGATCGCCTTGTTGGCGAGGTACTGGTGCGAGGTGCCGTGGGCGCCATAGCGGCGGCAGTCGAATTCTTTGCTCCATTCATAGGGGATGGGGTAGAGGTAATCCTCCTCTTCCATGGTCTGGTGGAAGGCGGTGTCGAAGACGGCGATCGCCGGGGTGTTCGGGAGGGCGTCCTTGAAGGCGTGGTAGCCGGTCAAATGAGCGGGGGCGTGCAGGGGATCGAGCGGGATGAGCTTGGCGATGATCTTCTCGGATTCATCGTCGAAATCGACGGAGTGGGAGAAGTATTTGCCGCCCTGGACGACGCGGTGGCCGACGCACTTGATCTCGTCGAGGGATTTGACGATGCCGAACTTGGTCAAAGCCTCGAGGACGAGGTTGACCGCGACGGCGTGGTCCATGATGGGGAGGACCCTCTTGTCCTCTTTGCCATCGTATTTGATCTTGAAGATGCCGTCTTCGTGCCCGATCCTCTCGGCGAGGCCGGAGCAAAGGACTTTCTCCTCAGGCATTTCGTAGAGCTTGTATTTGAGCGAACTGGAGCCGCAGTTGACGGCCATGACTTTGTACATATTTATTACCTCTTTAATAGATACGCGTGAATTGTACCATTGCGCGCGCTAAGTTGCCTTAAGAAATTCGCGGCGCAGCGCGAAAATCGGAAAATCACAGAAACGCCGGAAGCGTGTTTTCGGCGTTTCTGAACCGTTTTGGACTTTGGTTGATTTGGCTTGGAATTTATTTTCCGATTTTCGTCAATGAGAAGGGCTAGGAAGTGACGATTTTGCCCCTTATGGAAGCCTTTTCCTTCATTTTCCTTAGCAGTAAGGCCTTTGTGGGGTATATAATACCCCCAACGAGGTAAATCAAAACTAAATATGGCATTTGGAATTCTTTATGATTATCTGATGGGCCAGACGATTGAGGCCTACCGTTATTTCGGGGCTCATTTCACCGAGATCGATGGTGAGCGGGGCGTGATGTTCCGCCTCTACGCCCCGATGGCTGACGACGTTTCCGTCATCGGCGAATTCAACGGCTGGGACGTCCGCGTCCACAAGATGAATAAGATCGATGATTCCGGCGTCTGGGAGACCTTCATCCCGGGGCTCGTCGATTACCAATCCTATAAATACCATTTCCGCAACGCCCGCGGGGAATACGTCGACAAGGCCGACCCGTTCGCGTTCTACTCGGAGCTGCGCCCCAATTCCTGCTCGCGCACCTTCGATATCGAGGGATTCATCTGGCATGATGATCCCTGGCTTAAGGGCAGGACCCGCAACTTCGACGCCGCGATGTCCATCTACGAGCTCCACATCGGCTCATGGAAGGGCAAGATCTACGACCGCTACCCCTCTTACGAAGAGGTGGCGGACTACCTGATCCCTTACCTTCAGGAGATGGGCTACACCCACGTCGAGATCATGCCGATCACCCAGTATCCCTTCGACGGGTCCTGGGGGTATCAGGCGACCGGCTTCTATTCGGTCGACAGCCGCTATGGCAACCCCAAGCAGCTCATGAGCTTCGTCGATAGATTGCACCAGGCGGGATTCGGCGTGATCCTTGACTTCGCGCCCGTCCACTTCGCCAACGATTCCTATGCCCTCCGCGAATACGATGGCACCTGCCTCTATGAATACGCTGACCCCGCGCATACCTTATCGCCTTGGGGATCGGCGCAGTTCGACCTCGGGAAGGATCCGGTCAGGAGCTTCCTGATGTCGGCGATGAACTTCTTCCTCGACTATTTCCACTTCGACGGCATCCGCGTCGACGCGGTCAGCAACATCGTCTACTGGGACGGCAATAAGAACAACGGCGAGAACACCGGCGCGACCGAGTTCATCAAGAGGCTGAACGGCAAGATCCATTACGCCCATCCGAGCGCGATGATGATCGCCGAGGACAGCACCGATTTCACCAACGTCACGACCTCCACCGAAGACGGCGGCTTAGGATTCGACTACAAGTGGGACCTCGGCTGGATGAACGACACCCTCAAGTACTATTCCAAGGACCCGATCTACAAGAAGTACGAGCACAACAAGCTGAACTTCTCGATGGCCTATTTCTTCTCGGAGAACTTCCTGCTTCCGCTTAGCCACGACGAAGTGGTGCACGGCAAGGGGACCATCATCAACAAGATGTGGGGCGGGTATGAGCAGAAGTTCGCGCTCACGCGCAACCTCTACGCCTATCAATTCGCCCACCCCGGCAAGAAGCTGAACTTCATGGGCAACGAGCTCGCTAGCTTCGACGAGTGGAACGAGCTGAAGTCGCTCCCGTGGAACCTATTGACCTTCCCGATGCACGATTCGGTCAAGAGGCTCTGCCGCGACTTGAATCTGATTTATCGGTCCCACCCGGCGTTCCACGTCGAGGAATATAACCCGGCCCGCTTCGCCTGGACCATGGTCGATAACGCCGACCAGTCGGTCTTCGCCTTCCAGCGCTCCGCCGGCGGCGAGACGATCCTCTGCGTCTTCAACATGACCCCGAACTACTACGAATACTATGACGTCGGCGTCTATGACGAAGGCATCTACGACGAGATCTTCAACTCCGACAAGGACGTCTACGGCGGCTGGAACCAGTATAACGGCGCCGAATGCCAGACCTATCCTGGCGCGAGCGAAAACCGCCCATACCACATCACGATAAAGCTCGGCTCCTTCGCCGCCTGCTTCTTCCGCCTCAGGACCCCTGAGCCTGCGCGCAAGAAGGGCCGCGCCAAAAAGAAATAACGACACAAAGGACGACATCAAATGTTTCAGAACAAACTAGACTTCAAACAGACCTTCGAGCGCCGCCTCGAGGAAAAATACGGCCGCAACGTCGAGGATTCCCACATCACCGAACGCTACGACATCCTCGGCGAGATGGTCCGCGACTACGCGGGCTATGAGTGGCGCGACTGCCGCGAGCACATCATCGGCAACAACGACAAGCAGCTCATCTATTTCTCGATGGAATTCCTGATGGGCAGATTGCTCACCTCGAACCTCATGAACCTCGGCGTCTACAAGATCGCCAAGGAAGGCCTCGCCGAATTCGGCATCGACATCAATGAGCTCGAGGAGGTCGAATCCGACGCAGGGCTTGGAAACGGTGGCCTTGGCCGCCTCGCCGCCTGCTTCCTCGACTCGATCGCATCCCTAGGCTATCCCGGCATCGGCAACACCATCCGCTACGAATACGGATTCTTCCGCCAGAAATTCGTCAACGGCCAGCAGGTCGAGCTCCCCGATCAATGGCTCTCCAACGGCTTCGTGTTCGAAGTCAGGAAGCCTAAGCACGCCGTCGAGGTCCAGTTCTATGGCGACGCCGAGACCTTCCTTAAGCCCAATGGCGAATATGGCCTCCGCACGGTGAACGCCACCCACGTCCGCGCCGTGCCTTATGACGTCTCGATCCCCGGCTATAAGAACGGGGTCGCCAACACCTTGAGGCTTTGGTCCGCTGAGCCGAGCGAAAATAACCTCCCGACCAACCAGACCTTCGAGGATTACCTGACCACCCTCAAAGAGCTTTGCCACGGCCTTTACCCCGATGATTCCACCGAGCACGGCAGGATGCTTAGACTCCGCCAGCAGTACTTCCTCGTCTCGGCGGGTCTTCAAAGCGCCCTTCGCGGCCACTTCCGCCGCCATGGCACCCTCGAAAACCTGCCCCAGGCCTACGTTTTCCAGCTGAACGACACCCATCCGATCCTCGCGATCCCCGAACTAATGAGGCTAGCGATGGACGACTACAACATGGGCTGGGATGACGCGTGGAAGATCGTCCAGGGCTGCTTTGCCTACACTAACCACACCGTCATGCCCGAAGCGCTTGAGAAGTGGCCGGTCCAATACGTCCGCCAGCTCACCCCGCGCGTCTACATGATCATTGAGGAGATCAATCGCCGCTTCAACCTGTTCCTTAACGAGAAGGGCGTCTCCCCGGCGGACCGCTACGAGATGCAGATCATCAAGGACGGCCAGATCCACATGACCAACATGGCGATCTACGCCGGCTTCTCCGTCAATGGCGTCGCGAAGATCCACACCCAGATCTTAAAGGATTACACCTTCGCCGCCTTCTATCGCCTCACCCCCGAGAAGTTCAACAACAAGACCAACGGCGTCACCCACCGTCGCTGGCTCATGTATTCCAACCCGCGCCTCGCCCGCGTGATCTCCGACAAGATCGGTAAGGAGTGGAAGACCGACTTCGAGCACCGCATCGGCGACCTTCGCCAGTACTGCGACGACCCCGTCCTCCAGAAAGAGGTGATGGACGTCAAGGCCGCCAACAAGAAGGACTTCGCCGACTTCGTCCTCAAAACATATGGCATCGAAATCGATCCGAAATCGATCTACGACGTCCAAATCAAGAGGCTCCATGCGTACAAACGCCAGCTCTTGAATATTTTCCACATCATTTATCTATACGGCAAAATCAAGGAGGATCCGACCTTCAAGATGACCCCGCATACCTACATCTTCGGCGCGAAGGCCGCCCCGAGCTACGTCTACGCCAAGAAGATCATCGAGCTGATCCTCGCGGTCGCCAAAGTCATCAATAACGACCCGCAGGTCAGCAAGTTCATGAAGATCGTCTTCGTCGAGAACTACGGCGTCTCCCTCGCCGAGAAGATCATCCCGGCCGCCGACATCTCCGAGCAGATCTCGACCGCCGGCAAGGAAGCTTCCGGCACCTCGAACATGAAGCTCATGATGAACGGCGCGATCACTTTGGGCACCCTCGACGGCGCCAACATCGAGATCGCGAAGTTCGCCGGCGAAGAGAACGAGGTCATCTTCGGCCTCACCGCGGAAGAAGTGCAGCAGAAGGTCGATAACGGCTCCTACAACCCGTGGGACGTCTACAATTCTGACGCCCGCGTCAAGCGCATCATGGACGCCCTCTTCAGCGGCCCCTGGTGCGAAGGCGATTCCAACCGCTTCCGCATGATCTTCGACGAGATCATGTCGCATGGCGATCAGTTCTTCGTCCTCGCCGACTTCGACGCCTATAACGACGCCTGCCGCCGCGCCGATGAGCTCTATCAAAATAAGAAGGCATGGGCCCGCGCCGCGATCAACAACATCGCCGGCTCCGGCTACTTCACCTCCGACAGGACCATCGAGGAATACAACCGCGACATCTGGCACCTGCCGTCCCTCACCGAAGAAAAATGAACGCCGACAGATTGATCCTGGACGAATATTTCAAGGTGGAGGCGCTTTTCGCGCCGTTCCCGTCTTTGACCGACCAGATCAAGCTGACGACCGAGCGCCTATCCTCCCTTCGCGACGAACTGCTCCTCGAGCAGGATTTTGAAATGGCGAAAGGCAAGGCGCTATCAGGATTATCCGACCTATTGTCGAATTACCTCGCGATCGCGCTTACCCTAGGCGCCGAATCCTATTCGCACACCTTGTCCCTCCGGGAGAAGGACGTGAAGCGCGCCTTCGACATCCCGATCGACCTATTGAACAAATTCGCCGCCGAAGCCGAGGAGAAGCATTTCGCCTCCTCCTTCGGCGCGATGCTGAACCTCTCCTTGCTCTATGGCATCGAGTTCCAGGACATCAGGAAGGCCTATGCCGACTGCGCCTTGAAGCGCTACGACGCGATGAAGGAGGCCCAAGATGCGGTGGAACCTCGTTAGCGTGGAGAAGGAAACCGACCACCGTTTCCTGAATTTCTACGTCCTGCATTACGAAGTCGGGGACGTCGATAAGCCCCGCGATTATTGCTATTTTCTGGCATCGCGCCGCGAAAAGGACGCTTTGGTGTCCGTGACCGGCGATTTCGCTCGCCCCGATGGCGTCATCATGCTTCTGCATTACGATGACCCCGCTAAGGGCAGGATGGTCGTGCTCACCAAGCAGTTCCGGCCCGCCCTCAAGTCATTCGTCTATTCGCTGCCCGCCGGCTTAATGGATCCTAGCGATACCTCGATCGAGGAGACCGCTAGGCGCGAAGCCCTTGAGGAAGTGGGGGCGGTGCTTGGCGAAGTCTCGATGCTCGTCCCGCCTAGCCCCACAAGCGAAGGCCTCTCGGATGAACTCGATTGCTTCGTCCAAGGCGAGGTCTTAAGGTTCGAGGGCAATAAGCTCGAGGAGTTCGAGGACATCTCGAAGATCCTCGTGACCGTGCCCGAGCTCAAGGAAATGCTGCAGAATCCGGGATTTGTCTTCCCTTTGCCGCTAAGATGCCTATGCTTATACATAATGGAGGCTTGGAAATGAATAACATACTGTTCTTCCTGCTCCCGAAGGTGGGGGTAGAATTCGTCTATGAGGATTTCACCGTCCGCCAGGCCGTCGAGAAGATGTCTTTCCACCGTTATTCGGTCATCCCATCCATCGATCGGGATGGCAAATACGTCCGCTCGATCTCCGAAGGCGATATCCTCCATCACATCCGCGAGGCCAAAGCCGTAAGCCTAGAGGCCTTTGAGGACATCCCCCTCCACGAAGTCAAAACCGCCCGCAACTACGAGCCGGTCCAAGTCGATGCGACGATGGACGACCTGATCCACATGATCATCAATCAGAACTT
>JAILKX010000139.1 GCA_024693415.1 Bacilli bacterium | reverse complement strand
CCGCTGAGTCTATCATTTACGCCGTAGGCGAAGACGAAGACAACGCCCCTAGCAAAGACAGAGAGCCTTGCCGAAGCTGAGAAAAGGCGCGCATAAGGGGATATCACTTCCGAGCCTGGAACCTGAATGGAGTAGGGATCCCGCATAAGCCCCGTTAAGGCCATGAATGAGCCCTAGAAGTAGGGGAAGCAAGGTGGTACCGCGCTGAAAAGCGCCCATGCGTGCCGCTTTTTTATTGCAGGAGAGAGAAAAATGGCTTTGAAAGACACACTGTCGATGCCGACTACCGACTTCCCGATGCGCGCCGGACTTGCGCAGAAGGAACCGGTTTTGGTCCAGAAATGGAAGGACATCAACCTTTACGAGAAGATGAACAAGAACCGCGAGGACGATCAGGAGTACATGCTCCATGACGGCCCGCCCTATGCCAATGGCGATATCCATTGCGGGCATGCTCTGAACCGCTGCCTCAAGGATTTCGTGATCCGCTACAAGAACATGGCGGGTTACCGCACCCCGTTTGTCTTCGGCTGGGACACCCATGGCCTCCCCATCGAAGTCAAAGTCACCAAGTCCGGCGTCGACAGGAAGAAGATGTCGGTCGCCGAATTCCGCACCCTGTGCGACAAATACGCCCACACCCAGGTAGAGAGGCAGAAAGTCCAGATCCAGCGCCTCGGCTGCCTTGGCGATTACGATAAGCCCTATTTGACCCTGCTCCCCGAATACGAAGCCCGCCAGATCGACGTCTTCGCCGCGATGGCCCTCAAAGGACTCATCTTCAAAGGCGTGAAGCCCGTCTATTGGTCCCCGTCGAGCGAATCCGCGCTCGCCGAGGCCGAAATCGAATACGCAGACGTCCCGGCCAAGACCATGTACGTCTACTTCGACCTCTACGACGGCAAAGGCGTTTTGCCTAGCGATGCCAAGATCATCATCTGGACCACGACTCCGTGGACCATCCCGGCGAACCTCGCCATCACCTTGAACCCGCGCTTCGACTACGGCCTATTCGACACCGAGAAGGGCAAATTCGTCTTCCTCGTCTCGCTCCAGGGCAAGCTCAAAGAGGAACTCGGGTTCGAAAAGTGCGACCTGATCAAGACTTTCAAGGGCCAAGACCTCGAAGGCGTGGTCGCAAAGCATCCTTTATATAACCGCCAGTCGCTGGTGATCCTCGCCAATTTCGTCACCGAGGAAAGCGGCACCGGCTGCGTCCATACCGCCCCCGACCACGGCGTCGATGACTTCAACGCCTGCGCCAAGTACGGCATCAAGCCGTTCTGCCCGGTCGATGAGCACGGCGTCCTCCGCGTCGAGGAGGGCGACCCGGTCAACGGCATGTTCTATGAGCAGGCCAACGACAAAGTGGTGGAGTTGCTCGAAGAGAACGGCCACCTCCTCAAGGAAGTCGACATCGTCCACAGCTACCCCCATGACTGGCGCACCAAGAAGCCGGTCATCTTCCGCGCCACCCCGCAGTGGTTCTGCTCGATCGAGCCGATCCGCGATCAGCTCCTCGAAGCGGTCAAGAACATCAAATGGGTCCCGTCCTGGGGCGAAATGAAGATGGTCAACATGATCAAGGACCGCGGCGATTGGTGCATTTCGCGCCAGCGCGCGTGGGGCGTCCCCCTTCCGATCATCTACAACGAAGACGGCACCCCCGTCATCGATGAGGCCGTCTTCCGCCATATCCGCGATCTCGTCGCGGAATTCGGCAGCAACGTCTGGTTTGAGCGCGATGCCAAGGACCTGCTCCCGAAGAACTACACCAACCCCGCCTCGCCGCATGGCAGGTTCACCAAAGAGACCGACATCATGGACGTCTGGTTCGACTCCGGCTCCAGCTGGAACGGCGTCCTCAATGAGCGCGGCCTCAAGTACCCCGCCGACCTTTATCTTGAGGGCAACGACCAATACCGCGGCTGGTTCAATAGCTCCTTAATCCTTTCCGTCGCCTATTCCGGCGTCTCGCCGTTCGAGACCTGCTTGACCCATGGCTTCGTCATGGACGAGAAGTGGCAGAAGATGTCCAAATCGGCCGGCAACGGCATCGATCCGAATAAGATCGCGGCCGAATTCGGCGCCGATATCCTCAGGATGTGGGCCGCTTCGGTCGACTATCAGGGCGACGCGAGGATCTCCGAGCGCATCATCGCCAACAACGTCGACAACTACCGCAAGGTCAGGAACACCTTCAAGTTCATGCTCGGCAATTTGAACGGCTTCGAGCCGAATGGCGAATTCGAGATGAGCGACCTCTCGCTTGTCGACCGCTTCATGCTCGCCGCGCTCGAAGTGGTGAAGAACAAAGCCATCGCCTGCTACGAAAAGTTCGAATTCGCCGGCGTTTTGAATGCGATCATCCCGTTCATGACCGGCGACCTAAGCGCCTTCTACCTCGACGTGAGCAAAGACGTCTTGTACTGCGATAAGCCGTCTTCCCGCCGCCGCAAGGCGATCCAATACGTGATCTATTGCTGCGCGAAGCAGCTCTGCCTCCTGCTCAACCCGATCCTCCCCTTCACCATGGAAGAGGTCTATTCCTATCTCCCTGGTGAAAAGCAGGAATCGGTCCAGCTCGAGGATATGCCCAAGATCACCCACGTCTTCGACGAAAGCGTCCTCGAGACCTTCAACGCGTTCAAGTCGCTCCGCTCGGTCGTCCTCAAAGCCCTTGAGGAAAGCCGCGCCGAAGGCAAGATCGGCTCCTCCTCGGACGCCGAGATCGAGCTAACGAGCTCCAATGGGCTCCTCGTGAGCCTCCTCCTGAACGAAGGAGAGGACAAACTCAACAAATACTTCATCGTCAGCCACTGCGAATTGCATGAAGGGACTGAGGATTCCTGCGCCGTCAAGGTGAGCGAGGAAGAGCTCTGCCCGCGCTGCCGCAACCACGTCCATACCCTGATCGACCATGGCGAAGACCGTCTTTGCAAGCGTTGCGTCGAAGCGGTGGAGGAAAAAGAATGAGCGAAGAGAAAATCGAAAAAGAAACGATCAGCCCTGAAGAAAAAGCCAAGAATTTGAAGATGCTCATCATCTTCGGATCCTGCGCCGCGCTCCTTTTGGTGATCGATTTCGTGACGAAGTGGCTCGTCCAGTCCTTCGCGGGAACCAACCCCATCGAAGTGATTCCGAACTTCTTCTACATCACCAAATCCTACAACACCGCGGTCGCCTTCTCCTGGGGCTCTTCGATCCCCGTGGTCCCGCGCCGCATCATCAACATCGTGATATCGCTTGTGATGTCGGGCCTCATCATCGGCTATTGGGTTAAGAACAACGATGACCTCACCAATTGGGACCGCGCCTGCGCGATGCTATTGGCTTCCGGAGCCGTCGGCAACCTCATCGACCGCGCCTTCTACTGGCAGGCGATCACCGGATTCGACGGCGTCATCGACTTCTTCCAGTTCTATCTCGGAGGCGGACCTAGCGCCGGCACCAGCTGGATCAATCCGTTCGCGACCTTCAACGTCGCAGACGCCTGCCTCACCGTCGGCGTCATTATGCTCATCGTCTTGTTCGCCGTCGATATGATCAAGCATCCGACCGACGACCTCGAAGTCGACCCGCGCCTCGTCGAAGAAGCCAAGGC
>JAILKX010000053.1 GCA_024693415.1 Bacilli bacterium | reverse complement strand
CGTCATGGGCATCGCCCGCGAATACGGCTACATCAAGATCCCCGACTCCTCGGTCATCGAGGAGACGATGCTCCGCAACTACAAGCTCCAGGAGGTCTGCATCCTCTGCACCGGGAGCCAGGGCGAGCCGATGGCGGCCCTCTCCCGCATCGTTAACGGCGACAACCACAACACCACGATCTATCCAGGCGACACCGTCGTCTTCTCGTCGAACCCGATCCCAGGAAACGGGGCGCTCGTCGATAAGCTCGTCAACAAATTGGTCAAGATGGGGGCCGACGTCAAGCAGAATTCCCTCGCCTTCTCCCTCCACTCCTCCGGCCATCCTAGCCGCCAGGAACTAAGGCTATTGCAGCGCCTCGTCCAGCCGAAGAACTTCATGCCGGTGCATGGCGAATACCGCATGCTCAAGCTCCATGGCGAGATCGCGGTGAGCCTCGGCATGGATCCCGAGAAGGTCTTCGTCTGCGATAACGGCGACACCCTGGTCCTCGAAAACCACAAAGTCACCCGCGGCGGCCACATCCAGGCGGCCAACATCTATATCGACGGCAATGACCTCGATGGATTATCCTCCGCGACCATCAACGACCGCGGCGTCTTGAAAAACGATGGCGTCATCACCGTCTTGCTCGCGATCGACGGATCGAAGAACAAGATGACGGTCGAGCCGATCGTCTACGCCCGCGGCTTCTCCGCCGCCTCGAGCACCTCCCACGTCATCCGCCACTCGCAGATGAACGCCAAGGAAGCGGTCGAGGAAATGCTCCGCAAGCGCGCCGACGCGAGCCAGATCAGGTCCGCCGTCAAATCCGTCGTCTCCAAATACGTCGAGCGCAAGACCGGGCGCAGCCCGATGGTCGTCCCGATCGTGATGATGCAATAATGCTGATCCTCGCTTCTGCCAGCCCTAGGCGCAAAGAGCTCTTAAAGAAGATCTGGCCCGATTTCAAGATCGTCGTCCCCAATGTGGACGAGAAGGCTTTGAGATTGCCGCCAGAAGACCTCGCGAAGGAGGAAAGTAAGCTCAAGGCCTACGCCGTGGCCGCGCTTTATCCTGACGACGAGATCCTCTCCTGCGACACCATCGTGGTGCTCGATGGGGAGATCTTGGAGAAGCCGGTCGATGAAATCGACGCGATACGTATGCTCAAATTGCAGTCCGGGAAGCGCCAGATCGTCCTCTCGGGATGGACCTATATCGGCAAAGGGAAAGAGATCACCCGCACCGCCGCGACCGAGGTCTACTTCAACGAGCTGACCGAAGAGCAGATCGTCGATTACGTCAAAACCAAAAAGCCCCTCGACAAAGCGGGGGCCTATGGAATTCAGGATGGCTGCGGGCTCGTCCACCACATCGAAGGGAGCTATGACAACGTCATGGGCCTTCCGACCGAGGACATCGCGCGCCACGTCAAGCGTTGACGCCGAATAGCTTCTCGTATACGGCCTTCGCATCGCCTTTGATGACGAGGGTCAGCCGATCCGACATCATGATGAAGCCGTCGACTCCGGCTTCTTTTATTTTCTCCTTGTCGAGGAGGTCGTAGTCCTTTAATTGGAGTTTGATGCGGCTGCCAACGAGCTCATGGGAGACGATGTTGTCGGCCCCGCCTAAGGCTGCGTAATAGGCGGTTTCGTCCACCACCGCCTTCCTTCCGCCTTTCTTCTTGCGGCCAAGCAAGATGATCAAGACGACGACGATGAGGATTAGCGCGGCGACCGCGACCGCGAAGATCCAGCCGTAGTTCTTCAGGAAATCGTTGAAGTCGCGGGCCGAATCGAGAATTGGATAATTGAGCATGATTGCACCTTCGTAACGCGTGTATAATAACACAAGAGGCCCAAACAATGTCCAACGCAATAGAAATTGAAGCGAAATCCCTCGTCAGCAAAGAGGATTATCGCAAACTCGTCACGCTTTTCGCCGATTGTCCGCGCTATATGCAGACCAATTACTACATCGATTCCGATGACCGCGTCCTCGCCCGCAACGGCATCTCCCTCCGCGTCCGCGAGAAGGGCGACCGCTACGAACTCACCCTCAAGACCCCGCTATCGGAAGGGCTATTAGAGAAGAACTGCGTCATCTCGCTCGCCCAGTTCGAGGATTTCAAATCCAAGGGTGTCTTCCCCAAAGGCGACACCTCGCGCTTCCTCACGATGCTCGACTTCAACATCGACGACCTCAAGATCCTGACCTCGCTCACGACCGACAGGATCGACGTCGAATACGAAGGCGGCCTCCTCTCGATCGACCGCAACGTCTATTCCGGCAAAACCGATTTCGAGGTCGAGTTCGAATACAATAACCTTGAGGGCGCCAAGGCCATCATGACCCGCCTCTTCCAGGAAAACCAGATCCCCGTCAGCTTCTCGACCGAAAGCAAAACGCGCCGCGCGATGGCGGCGCTAGAGAAAAACCGCTGAGCCAGCGGTTATTCGACGACGATCACGTCTTTGTCTTCTTCTTCGCCATCGAGGTTGAGCCTAGGCTCTTCCTCTTTTTTCTTTTCAGGGTCGTCCCATCTCATGGCTAGGAACATGTTGCCCGCGCCGATGAAGATGGCGGGGAAGATGAATCCGGCGTGGGAGACCGCGTACTTCACCACTTCGAAGGCATCGCTATAGGAACTGGGGTCGAATTCGATCAGGAAATCGGCGATCAATACGCCGGCGGCCGCCCAGAGGAAGACGGTGCTGATAAGGGAGAGAATCACCATGCTCTTGTTGGCGCGGTAGCGGACCGATAAGGCGATGATCCCAAGGATCAATCCAAGCAGCGCGGCATAGGCCCCGAACTGCTTCAAGGTCAAAAAGAGCTCACCCTGTACATCGAAATCGAGGATGAATAGTGTTTCGAAGTTCTTGCCGTGGAAGATGATGAGCCACTGGAGGATCGGGTAGATCGCGGCGGCGAGCAAGGCGAATAGGCTCGCGAGGAAGGAGACGCTCCTCTCCTGGTATTTGGCGCCGACGATGCCGGCTAAAGCCGCGGCAAAGCCGATGACGGCGGCGGCGATCGGGACAAGGAAGAATATGAAATCGATGGAACCGACCTCAAGGGATTCCAGATTGATCATGAAGCTCGCGACCGCGCCAAGGACGAACACCAGGGCGGACAGTATGGCCATGGAGAGCCACTGCGGGCGGCAATAGTCGTTTCTTCTAGGGTTTGTCATGGCACGCTCCTTCCATGGCCGCTTCGCCGCCGGCGGCGAGCTGGGCTTTCGCGTATTCGCAGGTCGAATACCCTTTGCAGGTCTTGGGGTTGCAATAGGTTTCGGCGAGCCTTCTGGCCCGGGGGATGAAGGTGCGGATCTCCTCTTCGTTGTAGCCGACCTGGAGGCGATGGTCATCGACGATGATCGGGCGCTTCAGGATCGAGGGGTTCTTCTGGATGAAGGCGATGAGCTGAGAGATGGTCATCGAATCGAAGTCGATGTTCTGCTCCTGCACGATCTTCGAGCGGGTCGAGATGATGTCCTCGGTCCCGTTCTCGCATTTCGAAATCACTTCCATGAGGTCCTCAGCCGCCAAAGTGGGTCCGAAAATGTTTTTCGCCACATAAGGAATCTGATTATCGTCGAACCATTTTTTGACCTTGCGGCAGGATGAGCATGAGGGGGAAGTGTAAATCTTGATCATACGCGAAAAGTATAGCATAAGCGGGCGGGTGAAAGATATACGCGCGCTAGCACGAATCGCAAAGGTATCATTTCCTTTCGCAATCGGTCTATAATTAGCCCCGAGGCAATTCGAAATGGAACGTATCTTATCAGGAATCAAGCCGACGGGGAACCTGACCCTCGGCAATTACATCGGTGCGCTTAAGCACTTCAAGGACTTTCAGGACAGCGGAGAAGTCTTCATCTTCATCGCCGACCTCCACGCGCTGACCCTGCCGATCGACCCCAAGGCCCTTAATGACAACACCCGCGACTTAGCCGCGTTTTACTTAGCGTCAGGCCTCGACCCCAAGAAGGCGACGATCTTCGTCCAGTCGAGCGTCTCGGCCCACGCCGAGCTGAACGCCATCATGCAGAACTACCTCTACATGGGCGAGCTTAGCCGCATGACCCAGTTCAAGGAGAAGTCCGCCAAGATGAACGATTCGGCGATCGGCCTCGGCCTATTCGCCTACCCGGTCCTCATGGCCTGCGACATCTTGCTTTACGACGCCGACATCGTTCCGGTCGGCGAAGACCAGATCCAGCATGTCGAGATCACCCGCGACCTCGCCAACCGCATCAACAAGAGGTATGGCAAGGACACCGTGGTCGTCCCATCCTACCGCGTCAACAAAGTCGGGGCCCGCATCATGTCGCTCAGCAACCCCGAGGTCAAGATGAGCAAATCCGACCCCAAGGGCGACATCTTCCTCAAGGACCCGATGAACGTGGTCCGCAAGAAGATCATGTCCGCCGTCACCGATATGGGCAGCGAAGTCAAATACGATAAGGAAAACAAGCCCGGCATCTCGAACCTCTTGACCATCTACGCCGCGATCAAGGAAATCTCGATCAGCGAGGCCGAAGAGCATTTCGTCGGCTACCGCTATGGCGATTTCAAGCGCGAGGTCGCCGATGCCGTCGTCGCCGAGCTCGAGCCGTTCCAGCAGAGATACCAGCAGATCATCGACGACGGATCCTACCTCGAGGTGCTCCGCCAGGGCGCTGAGCGCGCTTCGAAGATCGCTAACGTCACCCTCAACCGCGTCAAGAAAGCCGTCGGCTTGCTCGACGTATATGGGAAATAAGAAGCTCATCGCCGTCGACGTCGACGGCACCATCGCAATCGATGGCAAACTGCCATCCCCTTTCACCTCGGCAACGCTTAGGAAGATCAATTCATTGGGCCACGTGGTCCTTCTTTCCAGCGGCCGCCCCTACCGCAACATCGAGCCCATTTACCGCGAAATCGGATGCACGGGTCCCATCGTTTGCTATAACGGGGCCCTCGTCTATCATCCTGGCGACCCCTCTTTCCCGCGCCTTGAATACACCTTCTCCGGCAAGGACGTCCGCGAGATCTTCTTCGCGGGGAAGGATTTCCTCAAATCGTTCACCTGCGAGACTGCCGACGCGCTATATGACGTCTATGGCGACCTCTACCTCGATGGCTTCTTCCCGCGAAAGGGCATCGAAATGAGGCTCGGCGAGCTGCCCAAAGACGACGAAATCCTATATACGTGCCTCATGAAATGCGAAAAGTCGCATAACGATGAGCTGTCGAAGATCTGCGAATCGCACCCTGGCATCAAATGGCGCGATTGGGGCAACGTCCCCTATAGCGAGCTATATCGCGATGGCGCCCATAAAGGGAGCGCCCTGCGCTACGTGATGGAGGAATTAGGCATTCCGAAAGAAGACGTGATCGCTTTCGGCGATTCGAGCAACGACGTCGAGATGCTGCGCGAAGCGGGACTAGGGTTTGCGATGGACAACGCGATCTACGCCCCGATGCGCGAGGAATTCCGCGTAACGAAAAAGGGCGCCGCCGAGAACGGGGTCGCCCTTGAATTGATTGACCTATTAGGCCTCTAAGCCGATATGCTTCATGAACGCCTTGTAGAGCGAGGCGCCTTTCGCTTTGGCTTCCTTTTCGTCGTCGCCGACGACTTCGATGTAGAACTTCATCTTCGGTTCGGTGCCGGAGGGGCGGATGCAGAGGGTGGACTTGTCTTCGAAGAAGAACTTGAGGACATCGGAGACCGGGAGGCCGACGATCGGCTTCTTGGAGCCATCGGCGTAGGTCGTGACGTCATTCAGATAGTCTTCGATGTAGGCGACCTTGAGCCCGCCGACTTCCTTTAGCGGCGAGGAATGGAGGTCATTCATGAGCTTCGCCATGGTGGAAGCGCCCTCCATGCCGGCGAAGTAGGCATCCTTCATGAACGCATAGTGGTAGCCGAATCTCTTGTAGAGGTCGGCCATCGCCTGGTCGAGGGCGATGCCCTTGCGGTGATAATAGAGCGCCATTTCGCTGTAGAGGAGGATGGCCTGGACGCCGTCTTTGTCGCGGACGAAGGGTTGGATCAAGCAGCCATAGGACTCTTCGTAGCCGAACATGAACTTCGGGCCATGGCCGAGCTTCTCATAGTGGTAGATCCTCTCGCCGATGAACTTGAAGCCGGTGAGGAAGGATTCGGATTTGACGCCATAGTGGGCGGCGACTTCGCGGCCGAGGGAGGAGGTGACGATGGTGTCGTACATCGCCGCGTCTTCGGGGATCTCGCCCTTTTCCTTATAGCTGCGGAAGAGGTAATCGATGAGGAGGGCGCCGGATTCGTTGCCGGTCAATCTCTCGAAGGTGCCTTTGCTGGAGAGATAGGCAAGGCCGCAGCGGTCGCCATCGGGGTCGGTCATGACCACGAGGTTGGCCTTTTCGCGGTGGGCGTATTCAAGCGGAAGCTCCCAAGCGGTCTCGACTTCGGGGTTCGGGGATTTGGTCGCGCCGAAGTTCGGGTCATGGATGCACTGCTCCTTGACCGGGATGATCTCGTAGCCGCAGTCCTGGAAGACGCGCATCGCGGATTCATAGGAAGCGCCGTGCTGCGGGGTGTAGATGACCTTGAAGCCCTTCTTGTCGAGGTCGGGGTTGATCTGGCACTGCTCGACGAGTTTGCAGTATTCGTCGTCGACCTCGGGCCCAAGGACCACGGTCTCGGCCTTCTTCTCGAAGACGGGGACTTCGACGTCGAGTTCGTTCGGAAGGTTCTTGAGGATCTCAAGCATCGGGGCGATCGCATCGGGGACGAGCTGGCAGCCGGTATGGTCGTAGACCTTGTAGCCATTGTATTCCCGCGGGTTATGCGAGGCGGTGATCATGATGCCGCCGCAGGCGCCGCAATAGCGGACCGCGAAGGATAGCTCAGGGGTCGGGCGGAGGGCGTCGAAGATGTAGGCCTTGATGCCCATCTTGTTGAATATCTCGGCGCACTGGAGGGTGAATTCCCTCGAGAAGAAACGGTTGTCGTGGCTGATCGCGACGCCCATCTCGCGGGCGTTCGGATAGGTCTTGAGCAGGAATTCGCCAAAGGCGACGGTGACCCTGCCGATGGTCCAGCAGTTCAGCCTATTGGTGCCGGGGCCCAAAACCCCGCGCATGCCGCCGGTGCCGAATTCGGCATCCTTGAAGAAGGCGTCCTGCTTCTGCTTCTCCGTCATCTTGAGAAGGACGTCCTTGTCCTCCTTGCTGACCTTCGGATTGTTGAGCCAGCGCTCATAATTTGCTTGATAATCCATTTTTCTCTCCTCGTCTATCAGGCTTTATATTATTTTGTCGCAGGCGCGCAAACCTTTGCAATGATGTTCCGCAAAGATTCGGGCATCGGCGATTCAAACGTCTTTCCGCTCAATCCCTTGAGCGACCCCCCTACTTCCCCAAAGCTCATCTTGTAGGCATGGAGGAACTGCGATTCGAGTCCGCAGAGGGCTTTGACCTTGCGGCAGTCGGCGAAGTCGCCGTACTTCTCGTCGCCGACGATCGGGTGGCCGATCGAGGCGAGGTGGACGCGGATCTGATGCGTCCGCCCGGTGACGAGCTCGAGCTCTAAGAGGGTGTATCCGGGGTAGCGCTCCACCACTTTATACCTGGTGAGCGCGGTTTTGCCGCCCTTATCGATCGGGCGGACGTAGACGCGTCCGGAATTCGCGTCCTTATAGAGGGGCTTGTCGATTTCCCCTGGCCTATCGACCTCCCCGACCACGAGGGCGAGGTAGCGCTTATCGATCAGGGTCCTGTCCTTGAAGATCTCGGTCAAGGCCTTAAGGGCGGCGTCGGTTTTGCCATATACGACCAAGCCCGAGGTGTTCCTGTCGAGCCTATGGGCGGGGCTAGGGACGAAGCTAGAGGTCTCCGGCTCATATTCCCCCTTCATGTAGAGGTAATCGAGGACGGCGTTGCCTAGGGTTTCCCTGACGCCAGTCTTATCGCCATAGACGAGCAATCCCTTCGGCTTATCGACGATCAGCACGCTTCCGTCTTCGTAGACGATCGGATATGGGAACGGCTTCTTCTCGGCGGGGCGCGGCTTCTGGAAATCCTCGAGCTGCTGGTCGGTCACGTAGATCCTTAGGACATCCCCTTCGTGGAGAATCGCCTCTTTGGTAACCCAGTGCCCGTTGACCTTGACGTCCTTCTTGCGGAACGCCTTATAGATAAAGCCAAGAGGTGCCATCGAGAGGTATTTCTTGACGAACTTCTCGGCCTTCTGGCCATCGTTGGCTTTGGTGATGGTGATCTCTTTCATCTTTATCTAATGA
>JAILKX010000023.1 GCA_024693415.1 Bacilli bacterium | reverse complement strand
GCCCGCGAAATCATCCTCACCGAGAAAGGCAAGGAAAGAATAGAGACCCTGTATCGGGAATTGCGCGAATTAGGCGACTTGCTGCAAGCAAAGCTCGGCCTGAACGAAGAGGGAGCCAGCGAGCTCGCGCTGATAATCGCGACCGAATGCGACCCCTCGATCAAACATAGTTTGCTAGGCTGAACAGCGACAGCCTCAAAAACCTCCTTAAAGGGAAAGCGCCTCCTTATCGCGGAGGCGCTTTCTATTTATGTGTGAATAGGGAATCACCCTTGCATGCTTTTTTGGCCGGCCATGGATTTTTGGCTTTTCCCTTTTCTCCTGGGGAACACCCAAAGCTTATTGATGAAGTAATTCGCCACTGAGATCACGGCATCTACGCCGAATTTGATGAAGGTCAGGGCGGCGGGGATGAATTTGAACGCGTAGGTCAAGGAAGAGGATAGGCCTAGGTTCACCAAGAACAGGAATCCATATTTGGCCATCTTCATGCCGAACCCTTCGCGCTTATCGAAGACGAAGAGGAATAAGAGCAGGAAGTTCACGAATCCCGAAGCGACGCGCGCCACGATGGCGGATAGGTATACCTGCGTCTCGGCGCTTGTGGTGAAGACGTAGCTCGACAGGAAGGTAAATAGCCCGAGGTCGATCACCCACGATAGGATCGAGGCGATGACGTAGAGGATCACGTTCCGATGGATCAGCAGGTTGTCAATCACCGGATTGAAATGGGATTTCGACTCGCTTGCGCGGCGTTCGATTGGGACCTGGACGACTTCGGCGCAATGGGATGCCTCGGCGATGAAGTCGGTCTCATACTGATAGCGATTCCCCTTGGTGGCCAGAGCCAGGTCGAAGAGATTCGCGGGGATCGCCATCAGGCCGGAACGGTTGTCCTTAATATCTCGTTTGGCGGCGATTTTGTTCTTTGCGTTGACAATAATCTTTCCAAACTTCGATTTATCGGACGGATCTTCGTTCGGCCTGGCCCCCAAAACGAGGGCTTCCTTGTTGCTGGACGAAGCATCCCTGACCTTGAGGATCTCTTTGTAGCTCTGGGCACCATTGGCGCCGGCGACGACGATCGCGTCGATCTCGTCGTCCAACATCAATAGGGTCTCGATGCCGAATCTGATCGCAAAGCCCTTTCCTTTGTGATCGGGATATCCAAACACGTAGAATTGGGTCTTTTCATAAGCCTCGTTGAGAATCGCCTCTCCGGCTAATCCTGATCCGTCATCAACGATGAGGAAATAGTCGAAGTCGCCTTCGTTGAATTGCTTCAAGAAGGCCAGGTTTGCCTCTGTCGGCTCGTAGATTGGGATGACGATTGCTGTTTTTCTCATGGCCTAATTTTCGCAGGCCTAGTTGATTTTTAATTAAACGGGCTGCAAATGTTTGGTTAAAGTTAAGGGAAAATATTCGACCGTGTCTCCCTATATGAAGGCCGGCTTCATCTGTGTTTATGCCGGCTGCTGCGGCAGGAACAACGGCACCAATTTCGCCGGCGGCGCGATGTGCTGGTGCCCGATTACATCCCTCGGCATCGCGAATTGCTCCTATGAATGGATGCTTGGACAATTCACTTCCTCCGGCACCCGTTCCTCCTCCAAATGGACGAGCGCCTTAAGCGATGACCTCGCCGAGCGCTCCGGCGACTCGGACGACAGCTTCATCGCCTGTGTCGAGGACGTCTGCGCGCAATCGCACCCAAAGCATCCCTTCAACGGGCCTTGGGAATCGCCCCGGGGCCCGCTCTATGGGCGGGGCCGCGTTTTGTAAAAAACCTTTTGCCAATGCTACGCGACCTGTCTATAATAATCGAGCCGCGAAAGCGGCGAAGGAAAAGTCGGCTGGGACTTTAGCTCAGTTGGGAGAGCACCTGCTTTGCAAGCAGGGGGTCGTCGGTTCGAGCCCGATAAGTTCCACCATAAAGTGGCTGAGTAGCTCAGCTGGTTAGAGCGCCCGGCTCATACCCGGTATGTCGAGGGTTCGAATCCCCCCTCAGCCACCACTTAAAATCAAAAAGCGTCGACGTCGTCGGCGCTTTTATTCTATTTTGCTCCTTGGATAAAACTTACTTTCGCGACCCTGTCGCGGTAGTTTCTGATCTTCTGGCGCCGTTCGCGGTTCTCCACGAGCAGCACGCCTGCCGCCTCCCAGAACAAGACCGTCACCGCTATATCCAATATATAGAAGAAGATGGTGTGCCAGAAGCTCTCGGTGACCCAAAGGCTCTCGATGAGCATCATGCCGACGAAGGCGACCACGCCCGCGGCGATCAGGCTGAAGGCGATCTTGTTGCGGAAAGAGGACTCTTTGTACGAATTCTTGATCGACAGGAGGAGGTTCTTCCTGAAGATGACCCCCATTTCCTCTTCGGTGTATTCGCCCATGTCGGCGAATTCGACTTCAAGCTCCAGCTTATAGCGCGCGGGGATGTTCTTGAGCGCGGCGACGAGCCATTCGTCGAAATCGTCGGAGAACACCGGGATCTTCGAAAGGCAATTCGCGTCGAAGATGTCGCGCGGGCTAGCGAAGCGGAGGTGGACCTTGGCGGTGCATTCCCCCTCGTTCAGGTCATAGAATTCGGACTCGATGTTCTTAAAGTTCTCCAGGGCTGCTGTTCTCATCTTTTGATCCTCCGGGCAGATTTACCCATATCCAAGCGCGAAATCGGAACACTTTGGGAAAAATGTCAATTGATTCGTGCGCGTGTGGGGACTATTATAGACCTCCGCGCTTAAACGCGCGTCCAAATTTGGAGGCATATCTCAAATGTTCAAAAAAGGAACAAAAGCACACGCCATCTTCTTGATGATCGAAGCGGCGCTGCTCATCGTCGTCGGCATCTTGGCCCTCGCATTCCGCACCAACACCGACGCCTATTCGATCACCTTCATCGTCGCGGGCGTCCTCATCATCGTCTCGGCGTCGTTCGGCATCCTCGCCGACGTCATCATGACCATGATCGCCCCGAACACCCACCTGCTCGTCATGTCCAAGACCGGCTCGATCGTCGCTAACTCCGTCGAACTCGCCCTCGGCATCGCCTTCTGCGTCGCCGGCGCCCAGTTCAAGGATTACGGCGGAGCCGAGATCCTCGCGGTCTTCAACTTCATCGCCCTCATGATCGGCTTGATCCTCGTCGTGGCCGGCGGCATCTACTTCATCTAC
>JAILKX010000179.1 GCA_024693415.1 Bacilli bacterium | reverse complement strand
AGGCGCCGATCCGAAGGAGTCGGCATCAAGAGCCCGAAGACGGGCTGGCGCCTTCTCGAGACTTGGCGGTTTCGGGCGCCGTCCCCTCTTCTGGCGGAACCGCCAAACATGAACAAAGAGAAGCCCAAGGCCGCCGAAGCGGCGTTTTCGGCGAAATCAGGGGAGCTGAGAACCCTCGCCGAAGAGACCATAGAGTTCCCGTGCCACCTGCTCCAGCTCCATGGCTCACCTCTTCTCGCACTGGTGCAACACGCCCGTCACGGCGATGGAGAAGGCGATTAAGTTCATAGAAATGGCCGCGAAAAAGAGGAAGATGCTGCGTTATCGGGCGTGGGGTTCGAAGAAAAAGCGCGATGAGGACCGACATCGGCATCCCTCACGTGCAAATTAGAGTTTTTTATGATTAAGGAAACGAGGAGAATGGAAGATGAAATCTGACACGAGGATCCACAACACCGAATTGCTCCTAACGTTGGACTATTTGCTCAACCATACCGATGAGCGTCATCCCGCGACCCAGCTTGCGATATGCAGGCATGCGCGTAACTATGGACTGAAGTACAACGAGAAAAGTTTCCAGGGGAACGACGTCAAAAGGCAGCGCATTACCGAATACCTCCATTTTCTGGAGGAGGTGTGCGAGAAATTCCCCGACAAAGTGCCTTTCGTCCTGCAGAAGACCGATAGCGGGAAATACTACATCGAGCAGCGTAACGGTCTCGACGAAGACCAGATCGCCGAGGTGCTCGCCCTCATTATGGACGATAAATACATCAAGGGAGCCGAAGGCGACCTTCTTCTCGAGCGTTTGCTCGGGGCTTTCGCTAGCAGCGAGGACAAAAGGAAGGAGATCCTTCATAAGGCCGAGTTGCATAGCAGGGGTGGGCTAAAGGCGGACAAAGAAACAATCCGCCGCATCGAACTGATCGAAAAGGCGTACCGCGAAGGGAAACTCATCTATATCGATCACCCGCCCCGTAGTTTTCGTCGCATTCCCATCATGCCTGGCTATTACAGGGTCTATCTCATCAAGAACATTAACGACGAGCCTTGGGCTTTCTTGTTGCCGGTGAAAAAAGTGGAGCACCCGACGACGCTTCGCAATTACATTTTCCGCGCGATCAGCACGATCCCCGTTGGCAAGGCAATAGACGTGCTGATGGAGGACTTCGATCCCCATCGCGACTTTGATGAGCTCTTCAGGCAGTCGAACCCCGTCCTTTCAAAACGGTACGACTCCCTCGACGATATGCTCGAGCAGACCCTTTGCCCAAAAGGAGGCAAGGTCATCCTTGCATCCTTTTATTTCGAGCTGCGTTATGCAAAGGAGGTCGCTTCTTCCTTTGAGGCCTTCTTTTCGGAGAAGCTCTTCTATCAAGAGTGTTCCGAAGGGGACGTGCGTGCGATTGCGGATTTCGGGAAGGAGCTAGGAGACGCCTTCGATAACTGGCGGATCGTGGTAACCGATACGCCTAAGATGCCCTATTATGGCCTAGCGACCATCTCCGTCGATGGCGAGGCGTTCCTTTCTTGGCTCCTTTCAGGCGGGTCGAGTCCCGTATTCGATAGAATCGAGATCATCAAGCCAAGATCGCTTAACGAGGACATCGTCCGCTTCTACGCGAAGAAGGCGCAGAAGGCCATCGGGCAGCTCTATTACCTTCCCAAGAGCAAAAGGGAAGCCCTAAAGGCCTCGCTTCTAGGCGTGAAGGATAAGGATTAGTCGGGGAATGCCAACGAAAGAGTTCTTATCGAAGGGCTCTTTCCGCGGATGAGCACTAAGTGGTAAACTAGATTTACAACTTCGATATATCAGAAGAAACAAGAATGAATATTATCAACATGCCACCGTATTTGACGCAGGCAGACGTCAACCAATGGGTGTATCGGCTTGAGCAGTCCCTCGATACCTTTTTCGGAATGAACTACGATTCGACCTTCCTTGCCGAACTTCGCCGGTATACGCTGGAGTTTTCGGATGAACTGATTTGGGAAGACGGCAAACCGATTTCTTTAGACGATACTAAAGCCAAATTGAAGGATCGGCTGGCGGAGCGTTTTGACCACGCCGAAGATGATGAACACACAAAGGATTTGATCATGCGCATCGAAGAGGCGAAAACGGCGGCGGAGCTAAAGGAATATGCCAGTTGGATCGCCGAATGCTGTGCTTCTGGCGATACCCGAGAAGAGCGTTCTGAAAGTTACGACGAGATCAAAGAATCAATTCTAAATCTGCTTGGTAAAACCATCGCGGTAGGGCAGAGAAATCGTTTATATATCCTGGGGCGTTACTATCATTCCGATAAGAAAATCGTATTGTACGTACGGGCAATCAATCCCAGCGGCATAGCCGCTCCGTTGCCCCTTTTCGAGGAAGTTTTCGCCCATGAGGCGTTCCACGCTTACCATTATTACGCCTGCGAGATCGTTTCCAAAAACGTTCTTTTGCAAGAGCTTCGGTACAGAGACGACTATACCTCTAAAGTCGTGAAAGAATCTTTGGCTGCGTTTTTTTGAATTCTATTATTGCGGTAGAAACGGGATTTCTACAGACATCGATATGGATTGGCGGAAGAACCCGGTCAACGTCTATCCATATTCTGGCGCGAAATACCTATCGCTTTCGGGCAACGGCGCATCCGCTTCGTTTTTGTTCATAAATGTCTTCAAGACTTCCCTGGGGGATGTCGACAATGCATTGCGATTGCTTTTAGAGGCGGACATGTATGCCTTCTATGACGTGAAGAACGTCAAGGAAATAATCGTAAAGACCGTTACGAAGCAGGTGCTTGTTGCCGCTGCTCCGCCTTCTCTTGGCGCAACGATTACCGATCAGGAGATTGAAGAAGCGCTACATACGATGGGAAGAGGCTGGTTTATTTTGAAATACGCGGAGGAATATCGCGGAATGCCTAGCCGCATACCTCTAGACTACGGAGATCCTAAGTCTTTCGGCACCAGAAAGAGGACCTATTTGGAAAAGAAGACTTTTCACGATGAGATTATCCAATATCTTAAGCGCAGAAGGCTTGACCCGAGGGTAAGAGCCGTTGCCGGTGCAGACATCGTTCGCTATAAGGAACTGCAGGATATTTTGGATAGGCTCTGATGCCTAGTATGCTTGTTTGACCAGACGCCATTCTATCAAGCCCGTGGAATTCCTTTCCCTAAGGCTTAAGGCAAACGAAGAATTTCTCAAGAAGATCTTGCCGTAAGGCTGCCTAAAACATCGAAAAGGGGTTACATGCCCTTTATTTTAGGTTTTCTGAAGACCGAAATACTGGACATGGGAAAGTTGCAATTTTCATTGAACCATTGAAAACGCAGTCATGTTCCTATGGGAGGACTAGGTGATGGTAAAGCAAGACAAGGTGAATAAGATTTCGAGAAAAAGCTGCAAGCAAACGTTAACTGCTGCGGAAGAGGTCGACATCGAGACCTATGAAGACGCGGAGAAACTCATGAAAGTCATCCTCACGATCACCAAAGAAAGATCCGACCCTTCCTTTACATCTGCGCAAGATGGAAAGAAAGAACCGCACCTCTAGCGCGATTCGTCCTCATAATAGTTAAGCCTAGGAAGGATGAAGGGTATGGGTATTGGTAAGAACGTAGATTATTCGGATTTCAAAAGATTCCTTTCAAGTCGCGAATACGTGTCTTTGGAATCTATTGCAAACGCATTCTCGCTTAGCGAAGAAGAGGCGAAGGAAGTGCTTCGTCAATATATGTCCATTGGGATGATCGCATCTACTCCTGAAGTCGATGACCCATCGCAATATGAAGTGCTAGAAGGGGATGATCCTCTTGCTGAAATCCATTCGCTATATAGCATTTGGAAACGGGTGGAGAACGAGCCTCATAAAGAGCGTATCGCGATTCTTTCCTTCGGCGATAACGAAGACCATTTCCCGTCCTTCGACCCTTCGATACCCCATTTTGAAATCGTCCAAGAAGACGTCGATTACCCTGCTGTAAGGGATTTCGATTCCTTTTCCCTGATGCCGATGAGGCCGCTAAATTCATCAAGCGTTACGTGAAAGAGGGGAGGAGGATCCTCTGCCAATGCGAATATGGCGTATCTAGAAGCGCCGCGGCGGCCGCGGCGATTCTAGAGGCGTATAACGGCGATGGCATCACCGTCTTCTCTTCGCTTGATCGCAAACCGAATAAGCTGGTTTATAAGAAATTGCTAAGCGGTTTACTAAGGGCCGCCCATTCCTAAGCAAGTGTTCCCTGGCGCTTTATATGGACCGGGCATGGCTTCGTCTTAAAACATTGCTACAAGGGGACCTTGAGGTAGAAGGGGACCGCCTCGAAGATCATGGCGGCCTTCTCTAACCCTCTTGAATCCTGTCCGTTTCATTGGACTAGAAATTCTTGATTACGTCGCCTTAACTCGACTATTCTAATCGCAGGAGCATCGATATGAACCAAACCATCGTCAAACGCAATTACCTCTACTTCATCTTGCTTTTGCTGAAGCGGGAAACCTCGAAGAAAGGCACCCATCTAAGCGCAGAAGAGATCGCCTCTCGCTTTAAAAAGGACTATGGCCTAGAGCCGAACAGAAAGACGATCTATACGGCGATGTCGGACCTAAAGGAAATGGGGTTTGACGTCCATTTGGACAAGGATCGCAAAAGCCTAGGGTATTATTTAGGGGAACGTCCCATCCGCGAAAGCGAGCTCTATCTTCTAATCGATGGCATCGAATCCTTGGATAACCTCAAATCCGACGATAAGTGCGATATCGAGGAGAAGCTATGCGAGGAACTAGGCTATGACTTCAATAAAATCGATAGCCACCTCTACGAGAAATGGAACGAATTTAACGACCATATCGATGAAGACCTCATTGACGACGCCTTTCCTAGCGATTACGAAGAGCCTAGCGTGGCCAAGAAGATGGGGACGATTCGGCAGGCGATCAACGCGGATAAGCAACTATGCATCATCGATTGCATGTCTATCGCCCCGTCGGCGTTCACTCTCGTCGATATGGACAAAAAAGACGAAAAAGACTATCTAGAAGACACCCTGCATCGCGTCTCCCCGTATCGCGTTTTCCGCAACGTCGATAACGAGCTTTGCCTTCTTTATTGGATCAGCGTAAACGGTCATGACTATCCGGGCTTTATGAGGCTTACGACCTTCGAAGGATGCGCGGTCTCCGAGGAAGACCGCTCTCCATTAAAAGACGAAAGCATCTTCCCTAATGACGTCTCCCAATTCGTTAACGGCAGGGAATATCGTTTGGGTAACGAGCTTTGCGAGGCGCTCGTCTGCTCTTCTGGTGTCGAGAACATCATCTTCCGAAGCATCCTCGAAGACGACTGCGAATCCTATAAGGAGGTTGATGTCAAGGGAAGGAAGGCCTATTCGATTGCCTATCGCCTGCGCAAGGAAAAGGAAATCATGGGCCTCATCATCGACATGTCTCCTTCTATCCTCGTCCTCCCCGGTAATCCGGTGAGCCATCTCTACGAGGCATTAGAGGAGTTACGGACGAAATTGGATTGTCTGATGACCCATGATCCCAATTAGGCAAAGGCAGGGGAAGCGAACTGGCTTTGTCAACAAAGCCTTTCGAAGCAATGTGCGGAGAACGCACTTTGCGAATGCCAATCGCCCGACGGCGCTTTATGGCTTGGATATGATCCTGGCGGTCGGCTACCGGTCAGCCTACGAATATTTGAGATGAGACCCTCCAGTTGTAAGTCCAACTTTTGGGTCTCATCTCAGTTAGGGCGCTTTTATTAGGACCTCGTAGGCGAAGCGGATTACCGGGGAGGACGATGGTATCGATTTCGCCTTCGGGGTAATCCGCGATCGAAGCGGTTTGCTCCAAGGCGAATCCCTGCTTCTTTAATTCAGCCAATGCTTTTGTCGTAAGTTATCCTTCGTAGGGTTTTGTTCCTTGAATATAGTATAGCCTTTCGTTAATTTTACTACTATTCATGCGGGTTTGGCCACTCGCGAGAAGGACGCTGACGAGGACTTTGAAGGGGACTCAAAGGTTTATCGCCAGGCACTTCCATACCATCTACGGTCTTATATGGGGACATGGATGTAATGTGAAATGATTCCCGCATCGCGCTCCGCGCAGGGTGTGCTATCGGCTTGTTACGAAAAGGAGATGTATGAGGGCATCGCGCGGGTTATAATGTTGCGAACGATTGGTCTGAATAGGGGAGGTTTATCGTATGGATAGACTTATGTGCGCTCGCTGCGGGGAGAACTTGCACGAAGAAGGTGACCTTTTGAAATGCGGCCACTGCGGCGCCGCATACGAAAGGGGGGCCGCCGAGGAGGCGTCTTCCAGGTTGGCCGATGCCCTGGGCGAGGCGAAGCTGGAGCTCCTCGCCAACCGGAAGAGGCTCCTCTGGGACGCCGCCCACGAGAAGTACCCGAGCAAGGAGAGGGTCGTCGAGGCCGCGAACGCGGTGCTTTCCGTCTCCGCGGAGGACTTCCTCGCGAACGTCTACCTCCATTCCCACGACCGCGACCCCCTGAAGCTGAACCGGATCCTCGCGGGATCCGAGGTCCTGCCATCCCAGGCCTCCGAGGCGTTCCGCTGGCTTTTGCCCTCCCTTTCCTCGCGCACCGTCGGGCCGCTCCACGATTTCGTCGACCGCCACTTCACCGGCAAAGAGCGGTTTGAAAAAGCCACCGCGATCGAATCCGAGGCAAGCAAGATCAGCCAGGGCATATACGAGCCGGGCCTCCCTCGCGACGTCTTCCTCTGCTATTCGAGCAAGGACATGGAGAGGGTGGTGGGCTTGCTGGACCTACTGGAGCAGAACGGCTTCGCCTGCTTCGCCGCCTTCAGGAACCTGAGGCACGGCAAAGGCGCCCAGGAGGACTACCTGAGCTCGATCAAGGCCGCGATGTGCGCCTGCGACGTTCTCGTGTTCTTCTCCTCCGCCAACTCGAGGTCGATGGACTGCGACGCGATGCGCGTCGAGCTGCCCTATCTCATCCAGGAGCTCCCGGAAAAGCCCCGCATCGAGTACCTCCTCGAGGATTACGGCGATACCCCGTTCATGGTCAAGCGCACCCTCAAGAAAGCCTTCCCGTCCCAGGAGTATTGCCGCGACGAGGAGGACCTGATGGTCAGGATCCAAGAGGTCTTGGAGGCGAAGGACTCCAGGAAGGACGACGAGGTGGAGAGGCTCCGCAGGGAGCTCGAGGAGGAGAGGAGCCGCCACCAGAAGGAGCTGGAAGAGGCCAGGCGCGCATCCGAATCCGCCAAGAAGCAAGAGCCGAAAGACGAAGACGCCCTGATGGAGAAGATCCAAAAAGCCATACAAGGACTGTCGTCAAATAAGGTCTCAGAGCCCAAGGAAAGACAAAAAGAGGCAGGGCATGCATCGGAATTCGACGAAGATGAGCTGCGCAGGCAGGCGGAGGAAGAGGAACGGAAGGCCACATTGCAGGCGAAACGCTCCGCCTTCCGCGTCAAAGGCGACTATGTCTACTACGGCAGATACCCGCAGGCAAAGGTTACCGCTGCCGCGACCATCAAGGCCCTCAAGGGACTGAAGCCCGGGAATAACGGCTACATCCAATACAACGGCAAGGAATACGCCGAGGCCAAAGGGAAATATTTCCTCGTCCGGCCAATCAAATGGAAGATATTAAAAAAGAAGGGCGGCGAGGCCTTAGTCGTATCCGACCTGCTCCTTGATCAGCATCGCTACAACGAAAACTATGAAGGGCTCAAAGACGGGCATTACGTGAACAACTACATGGATTCCGAGATCCGCGCATGGCTCAACGGCGAGTTCCTGTCCTCCGCTTTCCCAAGCGGGGACAAGCGAATCCTGGCCAAGGAGGTCGACAACTCCGCCGCGACAACGGGTTTCCCAAGCAACCCATATGCCTGCGAGAACACCGTGGACAAGGTCTTCCTTTTGAGTTGCAAGGACTATCAAAACGCCTCGTATGGTTTTACCAATAATGCGTCCCGCCAATGCGCCCCAACGGCCTACGCGGTTGCGAGGGAAGCTTTTAAGTTCTCGGACAGCGGCAACTGCTATTATTGGACGCGGTCGCCGTACTCGACCTACTCCAGCTATGCGTGGAGCATCGGCGACGGCGGCAGCCTCACCGACAGCCGCGTCTACTACGATTTCTTTGGGGTGCGTCCCGCCATTTGGCTGAACATCGTGGAGTGAAACAAAGTGACAATTTAACATCCGCCGCCCGTATCAAAATCCGCTGTGGGCGGCGGAGAATAACGATTGCTCAACTGGACAAAAATGAGGAGATGTTTATGTATCAAATCGTATTCACGCATTTTGATCCCAAAGATGCCCTTAGCGATTTTAACACCATCATCTTAGAAACAAAGAAAAAGAGATTTCAGACCAAGAAAGACGCCCTACGTTACATCACGATAGAGGAAAAGCGGAACATCACGAGGGAATATCGCCGCCTTTATCCGGCAGGAGAAGGGGACCCGCTATATTTGGACTACGAGGTTCGCATCGGCGATGAAAACCGTATCACCCTCGGTGTTCTTGAGCTTTTTAGCAGCCGAGTCCTTCAACGTTACGAGTATCTGGTCGTCAAAATATAACCTATTGCTTTGACTTGCGCCGAGGCGATTATTGAAAAATAGGAGCTGGCAAAAGCCATGCCTCAAGCATTTTTCGCATGCATGGGCCGCTCCTTTTCTGAATTCTTTGTCTGCTTGAAGAATGAACTTTTAGGTTTTGCAGCCAAAAGCCTAGAAGCCCCACTGAAGTCGTTCTTATTTCTCCGAGACCTTTAATTCCTCGTCGACCATTTTGATGTAATGGGAATAAAGCGTTAGGAAACCAAGAACCCCAGACTGGTCGACAAACCAGCGTTCGCCTTCCGGTGAGATCCTGATTCCACAATCGCATTCGTCGGGTGTGAAGGCCGAGGCGTATTCAAGAACTTTGTTTACTAGCTCCTCTCTGATGCGGAGAAGCTCTTCCCGCTTCTTGCCCTGAAGCGCCACGATGCGGAAGATGTGCGGCGCGTAGTGACCTTCATGGCTCACATCATGGGCGTTGCAATAGATATAGAGCTCTGCCGCGAGTTTCAGCTGCTCCTTCGCATCTTCGTCGCGGCTGCATTCTTGAATCAGGCGATAAAGATCCCCGTCGTCTTTGGTAATTGTGATTTGAAATTGTTTGTCTTCCATCGTGATGTTGTCCTTTCCTCGTTGATGCCGAGCCGCATTATGCGGGTGGCTCTCGCTTAATTGAAGCTACCTATTGTCCATCAAAGCGGACTTCATCAACGAAGCTTTGAGGTAGTTTTTCCTTCCACATGTAGAAAGGGGCCGCGTTTTAGCCGGCAAACTGAATGACATTCGAAACCTTTGCTGTCCAGATAAAGGACAGACGCAGGGATGGCAATTGCTGACAGAACACTATGTTGGAAGGTAAAATATCTCTAGAAAAAATCGGCATTTTTTATTGTGGTGGGGCAATCGATTAGGAATAGAGTTTGGCCTTGAGCTCCAAGAGGACTTGCTCGGCGTCGCGGAGCTGTTTGTTGAACCCTTCTTGGATCTCTCGCCATTTGGCGATGGTTTCCGCGTCGATTTTGATTCGTCTCGCGGGCATTTCTTTTTCGAATCTATGGAGAGTTTCGATGCGGCGTTCCATGGCGATGGCGGGGTCATCGGTGGTGGCGTCGCCGACATGATGGCAGTCACCGCTTCGCATGAATTTCTCCCAATCGAGGTTGCCTTTGGGCTGGTTGCAGTCCTTGCAGCAGGGGACGAGATTGGCCGGTTCAGTGCAATACCCCGTCGGGGCTTTGTCATCGATGAGGGGATGGAGATGGTCTAAGTGGCTAGCCGGTTTGCCGCAGTAGGCGCAGGTATGGGCCGGGAAGAACCCGATCCATTTCCTTTCCGTTTCGGGGGAGCAGGATTCCCTCGCTAGAAGGGTGCAGGCCATCGAGCGGGCGATGGTGGATGACCTTCCGCTTAGTTTGTCGGCGGCGGGGTATTTGAACCCGCCGATCTTGCAAGCTGGTTTCTTATTCATTTTCGTTTCCTCCTGGATACGCCATTATTATACCATAGGCAAGGGCAAGGGCGAGAGCGAGGACCCTGTTTCAGCCGTCCAATAAAACGGACTTTATAGGTGATGGTTGTTATTTTCCTTCGATTCTATGGTGGTTTGAACATCTTGATCTTTTAGCAAATCGATGGTTTGGTCGGCTTTGCTTTGGGTCAGCCCGCCTCGAAAGAAACTGGTTTTGATCAGATGATCGGATAGCCCCATCTTGGCGTAATCCCCCGCGTCATTGTCGAGGATGGCGAAGCGGGTAACGAGGAAGCCTTTGACTTGTAATCGTTCCAAATATTCCCGGATGCTTTTCCCTCTGCCGCCGAAATCGACGTCCGGGACTTTTCCGGATATTCTTAAGCCGACTTCGGCAAAGCGTTTATCCAAATAGTCCGCGGTTTCGGTTTGCTCCGATTTCTTATTCGGATTTGAATACCATCCTTCTTTCCAAGAGGAGATGAGCAAGATCTTCGCTCCGGTGGCCTCGATGATTCGCTTAAGCAAGAGGAGCTTATCTCGATCGATGTCCCGTACGCCTAAAGGAGAATAGGCCGTTGCCTTGCAGTTAAGCACCCCATCGATATCGAGGAAGAGCAATTTGACTTGTTTCATGTTTGACGGGCTCCTTATACCTTATTTATATAGGGGTCTTGCTGTTATGCGTCAAAGATTTTTGCACGCGAGAAGTCAGATTATTTTCAAAGAACGCCTGAAAAAGTGGCCTCAGTTTGCATCCTTTGATGAAAAGAAAACGGGATGAACAAGGTCAGCGCACTCGCTCACCCTGGCATGTTACTATGTTATCTTCTAAGCTCTTCCCGAACCTTCATAAGGATCTTGCCAAGATGGTTCTGTCCCTTCCCCTTGCAAACGCCCCAATAGGTATCGTTCCACGTATTGCCTTCGATAAGCAATCTTTCGCCCGTGGCCAAAAGCTTTTCTTTGAGATCAGGATTTTGGGTAAATTTGCACAGGACGATCTCTTCCATAATGCCAACCTTCACTTTTTCCCAATCGGATCTAAGCTTGACCTTCCTTCCCAGACGTTTGGCCATCACGGGATTAAGTTCCGTGAATTCAGCGCTTCTTGAAAGGTCTTTCTGAGCTTGGAAAGCCGCTTCATTGTTTTGATAGGTATATCCGCTATAAGTTACAGAACAATTATGGAAGTTGGAGAGGAATGCGAATTCATCGCGGAACGAAGTAATCGCATTCTCGAGTCTTTCTTGCTCAAGGCGTTTTTGAGCAGCAAGTTGTTGGATGGCTTCCTCTTTTTTCTTTTGGATTCTTTCTTCTTCCTCTTTCTTCTCTTCCACATGTTTCTGAAGAATTAGGTTAAGATCGTCATTTTCGAAATGAAGGAATCCGTTTTGGTAAGCCATAAGAAGCTTATAAATCTTCTTGTTGTCCGTTTTGATAATGAGGTCTTCAAGGTCATCGCCTTCGATGGAGACGATTGTCAGGCTTTCGCCCGATTTGTTGATGAGGGTCTGATTGATAAAATCTTCTTTCTTCATAATAATCCTTTCTTCCCGTAAGGAATGCGGTCCTTTTAGGCCATTCGTCAATCTTTATTAGCTCGATTGTCCGTCGCCTTGTGGCTTCCTTGTTTCTACTCCGTCTTTTCTTCTTCAGGCTCGTCAAGGTTGCCTTCAGAGTCATCGGTTTCCTCTTCAATAACCGGCACAAAAAAAGGGTGAGGTTCATTGTTTGCTTGATACCAAAAGCAGACTAGTATGCGGAAACTATCTGGGCATAGGTACTCAAACAATCTAAAGAAAGCCGTTAATTGGTCATCTCGTGATATTTTTAAAAGGATGGCTCTTTCTTTTGCCGGCATGTCATAGTCAGAACTTTCATAGTAGTCGATAGCGGTTTGATTGCTTTTTTCGATTCCGCAACCTCCTTCAGCCCAAAGGCCCAAATAATAACGGCATCTTCCGGAGTAATACCCGAGTCCGTCGTTAACATATTTTTTCAATAACCCAAATGCTTCTATTTCATTTTTTTCGACACCGACACCATAAAAAAGCATTAAAGATTGAAGCAATAAGTTGTTAGTTTCTTCTTCAGGGCTTTCAAAAATATCCGAATAATTGTAAAAGGTATTATCCAACCAATCGTATGCGCTTTTAATATCGCCTAAAGAAGCATAACGCAGAAACACTTGATAGCATATTTCGCCGCATGGGCTCATTGAATTTGCTTCGATAAAACGGTCAATTCCTTTTAGCACAAACTCTCTAGAACCTTTTTCAAAATAGCACGTTCCAGCTTTCCAGGTGTTATAATATCCGCCGCCTTTTTCATAATACTCGATTGCTTTGTCGATATCTTTTTCAACGCCTTGATCTCCCAATTGATAACAACTTCCAATGAATTCGCACTCCTCTTCATTTAAAGTTTGTTTCTTCAACAACTCATTGATATCTTTTTGATTTTCCATAAAACCTTGTATTCTCAATTCGTACCATCCAGACCCGAGAATACAATCTCCTTTCTTGGGAAGTCTGATGGGCGAGTTTGCCTATCGGGCATCCCTATTCCTGGTTGAGGATATTATAGTACGAAAAGAGTGCGAATCCAGCAATGATCTGTCCAAAGAAACGGACAATAAAGTTCTGCCGCTTAGTTACAGAAGCTATCCTCACGGAGTTAAAATATAGTGCGCTCTATTTTGAAGGAAAAAAGGAAGAACGATTATGCTTGGAGCAATCATCGGCGACATGGTGGGATCCATGTTCGAATTCAATAACGCCAAATCGAAGGGGAAGAGCACCTTGGACCCGGACAAATGCAAGGACTTCCCCATCCTCGACCCGCGTATGCGGATGACGGACGACTCCCTTCTTACCATAGCCGTGGCAAAGGCCTTGATGGCCCATCGTCCCATGGACTATAGCGAGGAGGGGTAAGACTATTCCAAGACGATTTGGCGAAGGAGTTTGTGCGCGCATGGAAGAACCACATCGGAGCGGGCTTCGGCGGGATGTTCTATCAATGGTGCTCCATATGCGACGATAAAAAACAAAGAATGCCCGCGTATGGGTCCTTTGGCAACGGCGGCCCCATGCGCATTTCGCCTGTCGCCTGGGTTGCGCAAAGCGAAGAGGAACTGAAGAGGCTCTCCCACATCGTGACGGAAATCACCCATGACCATATAGAAGGCATCAAGGGCGCCGAGGCCGTGGCGCTTGCCGTCTATTTGGCATTGTCGAGGTGGTTTATCAAATCCGGGGCTCCGTTACCTACCGAGTCCTCCTTTATCGTTGCGACCACATCGAGAGTTTCGCCTTTGATCTATACCAACATATTGCTTATTTATCGGCTCCATACCGTCATAAAGAACTCCTAAAGGGCATCGCCCCTAGCAACAATCCCTTCGCCCGTTTCGTCATCGACGAGGAAGAGGAAGCGTAAGACGGCGCTTCCTCTTCTGAAGCTATTGGCGAAACTCCCCTCCATGCCGCTATAGCTTCATCCGATCCATTGGACTAGGCCATCTTGATGCCTAGTCGCGGAACGCTATTCTAAATGCGGGAAATCATTGCGACCCAAGCGTCGTTAAGCGGAATTACCTATCTTTCATTTCCTCGCTTTAATAAACAGGGGCTCTTTTAAAATTGGGAAGAGGAATATGGGGCTCTCCTTTCGTTATTGTTTTTTTCTAACGTGATGTCTAAATCAGCAAACGCCCCGAGGTCACTCTTTTTTGCAGATGTAAAACATACTTGATGAGATTTCAAAAAGTACTTTTTAGAACTATCGTCCATAACGAAAGCATTTGTGTACAAATAAGAATCTCCATTATATGCATTTAGTTCGACCACAATTTCTTCTGGAGAATAATCCACTTTTATATCGATTAAATATCCAATTTCTTCATCGCTATAGTGATAGTCGTATGATTTGCTGATTGACTTTAAGGCGTTATCTTTAATTTGAACTGGATTATCGCAAGCCAGGCGTGATAAAAGCATACGTAGTCTAGTTTCAAGTAAGATTTCATTGTCTGTAATAATACGGTCATTGTAAAGATAATTAAAGAAAGCTCCCAAGGAATCTGGTAAGTTAGTTGAATCAAAAACATCTATCTCTGTTGATTCCTTATTCACATAACTATGTTTCCGAAAATACTCGCTAACTTCTTTTAAAAAGACAGCTAAAGCATCTTCAAAACTGTCATATTCGCTTTTGTCGTTATTTAAAGTCACTAACCATTTGCTCATTTTTATTTCTCCTCTGCACAATTAATGTAAATGTTTTAAATCCACTAAAAATCTTAAACTCTAATTTGCACGTGAGGGATGCCAATGTCGGTCCTCATCGCGCTTTTTCTTCGAACCCCACGCCCGATGACGCAGCATCTTCCTCTTTTTCGCGGCCATTTCTATGAACTTAATCGCCTTCTCCATCGCCGTGACGGGCGTGTTGCACCAGTGCGAGAAGAGGTGAGCCATGGAGCTGGAGCAGGTGGCACAGGAACTCTATGGTCTCT
>JAILKX010000212.1 GCA_024693415.1 Bacilli bacterium | reverse complement strand
TTGGGTTCAAGATGATGGACGGAGGTGTCCAAAACCTTGTTGTCTTTCTCGCTGGAAAGGCTCGAAGCGTGGAATTCCGCGCTTGCGCCTTCTTCGAGATTGGCGACGAAGGTAAAGGTCCCTTTGCCATGGCCCAAATCCGCAAAAGCGACATCTAAAACCGCGTTTTTGCGTACATTCACCTGAATTTTGCAGGTTGGGAACTCATGAAAAGACGCGAGGTTGAGACGGAGGGTATCCCCCTCTTTCACCTCGAGCTCGAGATCTTTGATTTGCGAATCGACAAGGAGGAGGTCCATCTTATTTTCCTTTGTCTTCCTTGATGGCAACGCGGGTGGCGCAGACGCCGATCGAGACCTTGTTCATCGGTTTATCTTCTTTGTCAATGGAAATGCCGAGTTCCGTCTTGATCCATTCATACCCTTGGGTATCGATCTTCGTGATGATCTCAGGTCCGCCTTCGACGGCGATGCGGCCATCGATCATGACGGCGGCGCGGGTCGGGTGGATGAGTTCAAAGAGCCTGGCATAGTGGGAGATCACGAGGAATCCCTTGCCTTTGGCTTGGTCTTCTTGGATCGCCTTGGCGACGACTTGGATGGCATCGACGTCGAGGCCCGAATCGATTTCGTCAAGCATGCAGAACTTGGGGTTGAGCAGCTTCATCTGGAGGATTTCGTTGCGCTTCTTCTCGCCGCCGGAGAAGCCTTCGTTGAGGTTGCGGTTGCTCATCTCGAACGGGATCCCCATTTCCTTATAGGCGGATTGGAGGGAGCCATAGAATTCGAAGAGCTTCATCGGCTTCTCGCGCCTGGCGTTCATCGCCGCCTTATAGAAATCGGCGGAATTGACGCCTGGGATCTCGGAAGGGTTCTGCATCGCGAGGAAGATGCCGAGTTTGGAGCGCTCGTTCACGGGGAGGGAAAGGACGTCTTGGCCATCGAGGGTGATGCTTCCCTCGGTGACGGTGAAGTTCGGATTGCCCATGATGGCGGCGAGCAAAGTGGACTTGCCATGGCCATTGGGTCCCAAAAGGGCGAGGGTCTCTCCCTCGTTGATGGTAAGATTCACGCCTTTGAGGATTTCCTTATCCTTCACCGAGGCGTGGAGATTTTCGATTTTCAATACGGACATACGCGTCACTCCCTCCGAAGAGCGAGACTATTCTAATAGGGCAACCCTCCTCAATCAACAAAAGCGATAACCTTTTTTCATTCACAAAGATAAATCTTTGGCCAATTTGCATAGATCAAAGCAAAAGGAAGCGAAGTCATGCATATTTTTGTTGTAACTATTCTTGTTAAAGAATATGATTAACGCGCTACGTTCAAGACGAAGGAGGAACGAGTCTAGTATGAAAAAAACCAAACTCACCCTCGGTATCGTGACGGCATTGCTCTCCATCGGCGCCCTCGCCGCTTGCAATGAGGTCACTTATTCCGAAGGAGTTGTGCTGACTTATACTGACGCTCAAGGCAACCGGGTCGATTTCACGGCCAAGGACCTGTTCAACGATTACCAAAAAGAATCCAGCGCCGCCAGCACAGACTTCAACAAAGTCAAAGAGGTTTTGATCCGCAATTATTACAATGCCAGCTCCCAAGCCACGGCCTTAGCGGAACTCAAAGCCGCCGCCCAGAAAGACGTTAACGACGACAAGAAGTCGGCCGAGAACAACGCGTCCAGCAACGGCACCACCTACCAAGAGGAATTCGAGAAGATCCTAAGCAGCAATGGCTGCGACAACGTCGATCAGCTCTATGAACTCCGCCTCTACGAAGAGGAGAAGACCCGCTTCGAGCGCGAATATTCGAGCTCCGACACCAGGGTCGCCGCCATGCGCGATGGCTATTACATCAACGAATCTGGCGAAAAGGTCATCATGTTCCCGGATTCCGAGGACTATGGCCCCGGTTCCGACGGCTACCTTGAGGAGAAGCTCCCCTATCACGTCGCCCACTTCCTCATCACCTTTGCCGGCGCCACCGCCTCTGACTTCACGTCCATCAAGGTCACCGAGTCCGAAGCGATCCGCCTCTCGCAGGCCATGAAGGAACTCGCCGGCGCGTCCAAAGAAGACGGCATCACCCCGGTCACCGAGCGCGCCACCTTCGGCGACATCGCGAAGGAAATCTCCGAGGATACCGGTTCGGGCGCTGAATTCGGCGACCTCGGCATCATGGATAAGGGCACAAGCTTCGTCAGCGAGTTCAAACTCGGCGTCTACGCCTACGATGCCCTTTACAACAAGACCAACAAGACCGAAGACAACGCGGCCAAGCTCCTTCCGAGCGAAGACGCGACGATCCTCGATCCGGACCGCGTCGTCGGCTCCGACGATGAGATCAAGGTCACCGATTACTTCGCCAATCGCGGCATCGGCAAGCTCCCCTACGGCGCTGCCCTCGCCATGGCCGCCACCGCGAAGAACCCGGAATTCGGCTTTGAAGTCAACGAGAATAGCGAAACCTATTACCCGCGCAACATCATCTTCAATAAATACTTCAACAACCACCAGATTGCGGTCATCACCCCGAACTCGATCCCCTATAACGAGCAAGTGACCGACCCGAGCACCCCGCTTCCCGCCACCCCGACCTATGACGTCACCGAAGAGGCCGACCTCGAAGGCACCTACAACGCGACCTATGCCGCCCTCCCGGGCTTCCAGGTCGACACCACCGGCCTCATCGACAACGACGGCCACAACGTCCTCACCGACTCCCTCGGCCGCATCGTCCTCGCCGTCCGCGGCGATTCCAAATCGGGCATCCACTTCATCACCGTCACCCGTTCGGCCTTAGACGAATACGTCTTGACCAACTATGACGCGGAAGGCTACCCGACCGGGACCACCGAGCTCACCGAGTCCGAATATGAAGCGGTCGCCGACGATGAAGACGCCACCTCGCTCTCCGAGTACTACACCTTCTACAAGCCGAGCGATGACGGCTATCCCGTCTATGGCGATCTCAGCGATGAGAAATCCACCTACGTCAACGAGTTCAACACCGGCTCCTCCGGCTACTCCGAGCGCGCCAATGAGGTCCGCTCCGCCATCACCGGCTACAACTCCAACCAGCGCGATACCTTCATCTTCCAGTATTTGATCGAAAACGGCGAATCCGGCACTTCCGGCGCCGCCATCACCTTCGCCAACGAACAGATTGGCAACCTCATCAAGAGCTACATCCAAGAACAGCGCACCAAAGCGGTCGTCGATACCGATGAGGACTTCGACGATGCTTGGTCCACCTACGCCGAACTCCTCACCCGCCAAGACGAGGCGAGGACGCTCCGCGATGATGGCCAGCAGAACCTCATCTCCGAGGTCTGCGCCATCGGCTACGGCAGCGAAGACGGCGCTTGGGCGAAAGGAGGCGTTTGCTACAATGGCAAGTAATTTCAAGAAATGGTTCATCGCCGCTGCCGCAGTGGCGAGCTTGGGCCTTGCTGGCTGCTCCACCATCGAAGCGAGCCTCACCAAATCCGACTACGACTCCCCGATCGTCAACGTGTCCGGCAACATCCCGGGCAACACCCTTGGCGAGATCTACGACACGATGATCACCGCGGGCAGCACCAACTCCGAAAAGGTTCTCAACACGATCCTTTATAAGCTCTCCGTCTCCCGCTTCGGCGGCTACTACGACGACGGGACCGCCGCTGGCCTCCGCGACCTCGCGGAAACCGGCACCGACGACGAGATCCTCGCCTTCGCGGCCCAGCACTCCGAAGCTTACGAAGTGAAGGTCGACGGCGTCCTCAACACCACCAAGACCATCGCCAAAGTCAAGGACTTCGCGGCCCATATCGAAACCGCGATCTTCAAGAAGATGTGGGAGATCGTCAAGAACTCCTCCTATCAGGAACGCAACTTCTTCTTCGAGGAAAAGTTCTACAACACCCAGAAGGCCGCCCTCTATGACATCGAGGTCGAAGACAGTTACGTCTTCACCGAGGCCCAGATCCTTGGCGAGAAGACCTTCGAGGATGTGGAGGAATACTTCACCGACATCGACGTCTACCGTGACTTCATCGAGCGCAGCTACCTCCCCGACATCTACCGCAACCTCCTCGTTGAGAACTACATCATCAACAACTCCTATGGCGCCATCGGCCGCAGCTTCGCGCGCAACGTGCAAATCATTGGATTAGCCAACGTCGACGACGAGAACCTCGCCACCCAGAAGCTCGTCAAGGCCTACGCCGCCCTCGTCATCGCGCAGGAGGATTCCTCCCTCACGATCACCGAGGATCACCTCGACTTCAACTACCTCGATCAGCTCTACAAAGGCACGATCGCCGTTGATTCCGATGAAGTCGCCACCGCGATCTATACCCGCGCCGGCTTCACCAAAATCGCCGCTGACGCCACCGTCGGCACCCCGGCCTACTACCTCGAAACCACCTATGGCAAGCTCCTCGACGACTACCGCAAGGTCTCGACCAGCCGCTTGACCAGCGGTTCGAGCACCGACTTCACCAATTCGGGCGCCTACCCGATGAAGACGGGCCTTCAGCTCAAGACCCGCGACATCGAGGCCTCGACCCACACCCACCAGGGCTGGTACACCTCGAGCTCCCTCAGCGACCTCTCCTCGACCTTCAAAGATCGTCTCTTCAAGGTCATGGTCGCCAACGAAGTCGACGTCCTCAATGAGACGGCGACCGGCACCTACAAGGGCACCTTCGGCTGGTATGTGAACAACTCCTACTACCTCATCCCGGAGACCACCCAGACCACCGATAAGTATCCGTATTGCTTATACGACTCCTCGAGCTCCACTTGGTACCTCGTCCGCGTCAATGAGGCGGTCAAGGCGGCCAAGCTCGTCGAAGGCGGCGATTCCTCCTACGACAAGATGGAGAACCACCCGGCGACCCTTAACCAGATCGTCCTCGACACGGTCACCCTCATCTCCGACTCCTCTTCCTATAAGTCGGCGGCCAATGCGCACTTCATCAAGAACGCGGCCCTCGCTTATCACGATCAGGCGATCTACGACTACTTCAAATCCACCTTCCCCGATCTCTTCGAATAAGGGAAGGCAAGGTCACAAAGCGGGCTTCGGCCCGCTTTTGTTATCTTCTTTTTCCCTAGCGTCTTATAATGGATAAGCACATTAGGAGCAAACCAATGAAAGATATCTTTTGCCGAATCATCGCCGGGGAGATCCCAGGCAACGTCGTCTATGAAGACGATGACGTCATCGCCATCCTCGACATCTCCCAGCTCACCAAAGGGCACACCCTCGTCATGCCGAAGAAGCATTATGACTCCTTCCTCTCTTGCCCGGCCGACCTTGCCCATAAGGTCTATGACGTCGCCCAGCGCATCGGGCAGGCCGAAGTCGCGGTCTTAGGCGCGAAGGGGGTCAACATCCTCACCAATTGCGGCGAGGAGGCTGGACAAAGCGTCCCCCACTTCCACGTCCATGTCATCCCGCGCTACACGGGTGGCGAAGGCGGATTCCAGATCTCGATGAAGCCACAGGACACGACAGGGTTAGACTTGCCCCGTCTTGCCCACGACATCAAAAAAGGGATCCAATAAGAATCCCTTATATCCTTATATATAATAAGAAGGATGAGCGGCCTCACGCGAGGTCGCTTTTGGTTTCCTCTAACCCCGTGCCTGGGGCGGCGGGATTCTCCACCGAATATTCGGGGAGGTAGAAGTAACGGTCATCCATTGTGAAGAGCTTCTGCGTGTAGCCGCCTTTTTCCACGCCAGCGAACGCCTTATCGAGGATCATCATCTTCGCGTCGAGGTCATCGATCATCGCCACGGCAAGGGCTTCTCTCGTAAGCGGGGCCACAGGGGAGCCGAATTCGGGCTTCGTATGATGGGAGAGGACGATATGCTCCAAGCAAACGGCGATCTCCTTCTTCTTGAAGAGCTCTTTGCCGCGTGAGGTCTGCTGCTCCTCGGGGCTAAGGTCATCGTAATCGAAATAATGGAGGGCTTTGGCGGCGGCCCTAAGCTCGGCCTGACCGATCGAGATATGGCCAAGGAGCTTCCCTTCCAAAGTGAACTGCGTCGCCTGGGGGGCGCTTAATTCGACCGTCTTGCCCATGTCATGGATGATGACGCCGGCTAAGACGATGTCGCGGTTCAAAGAATGATAGACTTCGCAGGTTTTCGCGGCGAGGTCGCACATCGTGATTGAGTGATAAAGCAAACCCGAAAGGTAATTATGATGGTTCCTGACGGCGGCTGGCCAAATGAAGTATTTGTCCTCGAACCGCTTGATCATCTCAAGCAAAAGGGCTTTGACGTCTGGATTGCCAATCGAATCGATGTAGAGCTGAAGCTTCCCTTTTAGGAGCTCTAAGCTCACTGGGGCAGACGGGACAAGGCGCGAGAAATCGACGCGCGAGGAATCAAGTTTCTCGCCCGAGAGGACCTTGAACTGCAACGAGTTGTTATAGGAAAGGACCTTGCCGCGGACTTGGACGACGTTGCCGTTGGCAAAGGTCGCTTCATCCCCTTCAAAGACGTCCCATTTCTTGCCGTCGATCGACCCCGTGGAGTCCTGTAACTCCATATTGAGGTAATTCTTGCCCGCGCTGGAGGCGCGCTTGGTGACGTTGGTGATCAGGAACTGGCCGACCACCTCATCGCCGTCTTTCATCTCGGCGACGCGCAAATCTTGATTCTCATTCATCATCGTTTAACTCCTTGTCCAGTCTTTCCCGGATATCGTCGTAGCGGTAGCCTTTCCTTACGAG
>JAILKX010000178.1 GCA_024693415.1 Bacilli bacterium | reverse complement strand
ACGCAGCCGATGCGGTTATAGGAGGTCATGACGCCCGAGGCGTAGGAGTTGTAGGTCGAATCCTTGAGGGTCGCGTCAGCGGCGAAGCTGGCGGGTTGGCCCTTGGCCATGAACATGGCGCGGAGGTTGCGGAGCTCAAGCTCGCGGGCGGTCTGCTCATTGCAGAAGACGGCGACGCCGGAGCGGTTGATCTCCTGGTCGTTGAAGCCAGCATGCTTGATGTTGACCAAGACGCCTTTGCTCTGGGCGCCCTGGACGGTGGCGGAACCGATGTAGCCGGAGAGGATCGGGTCTTCGGAGTAGTACTCGCCACCGCGGCCGTTATAGCCATGGCGGTGGAGGTTGCCGCCCGGACCGATCAACAGCGGAAGCTGAAGGAGGAGCGAGGTTTCGCCCAGGATGATCTGGCCATTCTCATAGGCGAGCTCTTTGTTGAAGGAGGCGGCGAGGTTTTGCTGCGAGGGGCCGACGCGGGTGCCCGGTTTGGTGGCATCGTAATCGGAGGCATCGCTGGCGGGGACGCCATTGATCGTCGTCTCGTTGAAGTAGTGGGTGTCGGATCCGCCAGGGCCGTCATCGGCCTGGGCGCCGGCAAAGCCAACCGAGGGGATGCCCTGAACGTTATGGAAGGCGTGGGAGGCGAAGTCGAGGAACTCGGCGATCGTCACTTTGGAGACGAGCTCTTCCCAACGGGGGTCGTCCCATTTCGCGTTCTTGAGGTCGACGAGGTTGAGGTCGCTCTTCTGGCCGAACTTGACGGAGATGGTCTCGCCGGTCTTGATCTCGTAATGGTCATTCTGCAAGAGGGTGATCATCGCGTCGGTCGGGATGATGCCGGCATAGGTTTTCGGGAAGGTGCCGTCGAAGTCCTCGCGGGACATGTAGGTGACGGTGCCTGGCATGAAGGCGTTGAGGTCGGTCGCGTAGGCGCCTTCGGAGAGGCGGTTGGTGATCGGGGTCTCATTCTCGGAGATCGAGAAGGTCGACTTGTCGAGTTCGTCCAAGTGCCAGACGATGACGTTGCTGGCATCGCCCGCGGCATCCATGCCGTCGGCGACGGTCTTGCCTTGCTTGGCGAGGACGTTGTTGACCGCCTCGTGGGCGCCGTTGCCGGTGGTGAAGTAATAGTCGCCGGCATCGAGGATGAAGGTCTTCGCGCCGACATAGTCATAGGAAGAGAGGTTCGCCATGTCGACGTTAAGGGTGACGGTGGTGGAAGCCCCAGCCGCTAAGACGGCGGTCTTCTCGAAGTCGATGAGCTGGATGGCGCTCTTTTCGACGTAATTGGTTTTGTCGTAATCGGTGTAGGGGACCTGGGCGTAGAGCTGGACCGAATGCTTGGCAGCCACGGAGCCGGTATTGGTCACTTCGACCTGGACTTCGGCGGTCTTGTGGTCGCCGCGGACATCCACGCTTTTGATCTTCTCGGCGAAGGTCGTGTAGGAGAGGCCATGCCCGAAGGGGTAGGCGACTTCCTTGGCGTAGTTCCATTCGCCATCGACGGTGGCGAGCTGATAGTCGTCGCCGACATAGGAGAGGGCCTGCGCGGATTTCGCCTTGGCGTTGCCGGCGACGATCTCGGCGTAGCGGGTCTCATAGTAGCGGTAGCCGGTGTAGATGCCTTCCGCGTCGACGAGGTAGGAGTTGATGTTGTTGCCCGCGTCGAGAAGCTCGTCGGGCCAGGCGATGTTGCCATAGTTCTGAAGGGCTGGGGAGGCGAGGCCGTTGGTGATGTAGGTATCGGTGAGGTAGGCGCTCGGGGCGACCGTGCCATTTAAGACGTCGCAGAGGGCATAGAAGCCATACGGGCCGGGGTAGCCGATCCACATGATGGCGTCGATGTCGGGGTCATCGGCGAGCTCTTTGATCTCCATCGTGGCGGTGGAGTTGATGAGGACGACGACCTTGTCGAAGTTGGCTTTCGCCTCGGCGATGATCTCGCGTTCCTTAGCGGAAAGGGAGAGGATGTTGCCGGTGGTGGAAGTCGGCTGGTCGCCAAGGGCGTATTCCTTGGATTCGCCGCCGGGGCGGCCAAGGACGACGACGGCCGCGTCGCCATAGGAGGCATAGTCCTGACGGAAGTTGGGGTTGATTGCGAGCAGTTCGCTCATCGAGAGCTCGGGGACGGTGCTCGTTGCGCCGCCGCCGGCGAAAGAGCCATCCGCGCTGGCTTGGTATTCCGGGGAGCTCGCGCCGAATCCGGCGGTGCCCCAGGTCTTGTCGGAGAAGAAGGTCTCGTAGGTCGCTAAGGTCGAGGGGTTGAGTTTGAATCCCTTCTCCTTGAATGCGTTGTAGATCTGGGTCTGGTAGGTGTCGATCGTGTTGCGGTCGGCGATCGAACCGGCGGAGTTGCCATAGACGGGGGCGTAGGAGCGGAGCCCGAGCATGGTGATGGACGCGGTGGAGGAAAGAGGGAGGGCACTGTTGCTGTTTTTGAGCAACGCAAAC
>JAILKX010000159.1 GCA_024693415.1 Bacilli bacterium | reverse complement strand
GTTCGGGGCGTTTTTCAAAGTCAGGTCGTCGTTTAAGACGCGAGGCGAATCGAAATAGGTATTGCGGTGCATGAGGCCATAGCGGAGGAATTCGGCGTTTTCGAGGCCCGGGATCATCGTGAAGACCCTCCTCTGCTCAGGGTATGTCAGGTTCGTCTGGAATCCGACCAGATTGTAATAGTCGCCCAAAAGCGTATCTTGGCGCAGCTGAACGACGGCATAGGGCTTCGGATGCTCAGGAGTCGATAGGCCGAAAGGCTTGAGCGGGCCGTGGCGCAACGTCTCAAACCCGCGCGATGCGATGACCTCAACCGGCAGGCAGCTTTCGAAATACTTGGTGTCAAATTCATGGAGCAGCGCCTTTTCGGCATGGACGAGGGCATCGACGAAGGCGGTGTACTCCTCTTTGTTGAACGGGCAGTTGATATAGGATTCATCTCCCTGCTCATAGCGCGACTTGTAATAAGCCTTGGTGAAATCGATGGAGGATTTCTTGACGATCGGGGCTGAGGCATCGAAGAAGGATAGCCCTTTGCTTCCGGTGATGTCGGAAAGGGTCTGCTGCAAAGACTCGCTCGTGAGCGGGCCGGTGGCGAGTATGCATACGCCTTCAGGAAGGGTCGTGACTTCCTCATTGTGGACGATCAAATTTGGAAAAGAGCGGAGACGTGTAGTGATTTTCGATGCGAAAACGTCGCGATCTACGCTCAGCGCGTTGCCGCTGGGAACCTCGGATTCCGCGGCCGCCTGCATCGTGATGGAATCCATGATCCGCATCTCTTCCTTCAGGAGCCCGCATGCGTTATCGAGTGACTTGGACTTCAGGGAGTTCGAGCAGACGAGCTCGCCGAACATATCGGTATGGTGCGCCCCGTCCGAGCTTTGCGGGCGGCGCTCGTAAAGGTGAACCTCGTATCCGCGGTTCAGCAAATAAAAGCAGGCCTCGCTTCCGGCGAGCCCCGCTCCTATGACATTGATCTTTGGCTTCATGCCTAGATTATTTAGCAGTTCCTTTTTTCGCGTCAAGCCATTCGTGATAACGGCAGCGCGGGAAATTGGTGCACGCAAGGAAGTTCGTGCGCTTCCCCTTCTTGACGACGAGGTGCCCGTCTTTGCATTTCGGGCAGGGTTTGACGAAGTCCGCTTCCGAATAGACGACCGCGGGCTTCTTCGCCTTCTTCTCGCCGATGTTGGAGGTGTAATGGCAATTCGGGAAATTCGAGCAGCCGATGAACTTCTCGCCCTTCTTGCTGATCTTGAAGACGAGGGGCGCGCCGCAATCGGGGCAGTTTTCCCCGGTGAGCAGCGGCTCGGGCTTCGGATCTTTCTTGATGTAGGTGCATTCGCGGGTCTTATAACCGGAGCAGCCGATGAAAACCTGACCTTTGCGGTTTTTCTTGACGACGAGCGGGCGGCCGCAGATCGGGCAGAGTTCACCCGTCTCCTGGTCCGGCTCCTTCCACATCATCTCGCGGGCCTTCTCGAAGGTCTCGTTGAACGGGATGTAGAATTCGTTCATCGCATCGAGGAAGGTCTCATCGCCGGACTCGACCTTATCGAGTTTGGTCTCCATGTCGGCGGTATAGGAGGTATCCACGATGTCGGGGAAGTACTTTTCGAGGACCGCGATGGTCTTTTTGCCGTCTTCGGTCGGCGTCAGAACGCCTTTGGCGGAGCTTACGTAGCGGCGCTTGATGAGGGTCTCGATCGTGGTCGCGTAAGTGGACGGGCGCCCGATGCCGTTCTCTTCCATCGCCTTGACGATGGAGGCTTCGTTGTAGCTTGGCTCAGGCTTGGTGAATTTCTGCTCCGGCAAGGTTTCGGCGACGGCGAGGGAAGTGCCTTCGCGAACCTCGGGCAAGCTCCCTTCTTCGGCATCGTCTTCGAATTCGCCATAGATGACGGAGAAGCCCTTAAATAGGGTACGCGATCCGCTCAATGAGAATTCTAGGCCGTTTCCGGTGAGGGAAACGCTCGTGCGTTCGACCTTCTTCGGGGCCATGAGCGAGGCCATGGCGCGGCAGTAGATCAAGCGATAGAGCTTGGCCTCTTCGGGCGATACGTATTGGGCGACGACCGCAGGGGTGCGATGGGTGCCGGTCGGACGGATGGCCTCATGGGCATCCTGGATGTTTTTGCCGGATTTCGCGGCGCGCACGGAGCCGAGGAATTCCTCGCCATAGGTTTCGGTGATATAGGGCACCGCGTGCTTGCGGAAGAATTCGGGCGAAATGCGGGTCGAATCGGTACGCATATAGGTGATAAGACCTACATGCTCCCCGCCGATCGTCTGGCCTTCGTATAAACGCTGGGCGATCGATTGGGTGCGGGCGTTCGAGAAATGGAACTTCGAATAGGCTTCCTGCTGCATGGTCGAAGTGCTGAAAGGTGGGCGGGGGAAGATGCTCTTCTCCGCCTTGATGACCTTTTCGGCGAGCAGGTGCTCGGGGATGCGGGCGAGGATGGCGTCGGCCTCTTCCTTGGAAGCGATCTTGACGGGCTTGCCGTCGACTTTCGACAGGGAGGCCTTGTATTTCTTGCCCTCGATGATGACTTCGATATCGATGGTCCAATACTCCTGCGGCACGAACTTATCGATCTCCTCTTGGCGATCGACGATCATGCGGAGGGTGGCGGACTGGACGCGGCCGGCGGATTTGAGGCCGGTGTTCTTCTTGAGCAGCGACGAAACCTTGAAGCCGATGATGCGGTCTTCAAGCCTTCTCGTCTCCTGGGCGGCGACGAGCTTCATGTCGACGGTTTTGGGGTTGGCCATGGCGTCGAGGATCGCCGGTTTGGTGATCTCGTGGAACTGCAGCCTCTTGGTGGTGTCCAAAGGCAGGCCCAAAACGGTGGCCAAATGGTAGGAGATGGCCTCTCCCTCGCGATCAGGGTCGGTCGCGAGATAGACTTCTTCCGCGGACTTGGCGGCGGACTTCAGCTTAGCGATGACGCCGGCCTTCCTGGGAGAAATCTCCCAGTCGGGGGCGAAATTATTGGCGACATCGATTCCGAGGCCACCCTTGCCTTTGGTGGAGAGGTCGCGGATATGTCCTTCAGATGCTAAAACCTTGAAATCTTGGCCCAAATAGCGGGTAATGGTTTCAGATTTTTTAGGGGATTCAACAATAACGAGCTTCATAAATTCGACAAGACTATATAAGCCTAAAATGGCGTTGTCAAAGGCGAAAAGTTCCTTTTCCTTATATATAAATAAAGGATTATTTATAAGAGGCTAATTTAAAATTTTGGCCCCTAACAAAAACAGAAGATCGTCCACTGACTCGACCATCGCCCCTCCTTCCTTGATGATTTGATTGCATACGCTTTCCTCATTTGCATGGTACGGCACGGCCCCCAATTCGCGGTTGAATTCAAGGGCGAAAGCCGCCGTGATCATGGTCCCGGAACGCTTTTTGGCCTCCACCAATATCGTCGTTTTGCTAAGGCCCGCGATGATGCGGTTGCGCGCCGGGAAGGTATGGACCGACGGGTGCGTGCCGTCTGGGTATTCCGAAAGGACTAGCCCGGCGCCCGAGATCTTCTTCTGGAGATCGGAATGCTCAAGCGGATACATGTAGTCCACCCCATTTCCAAGCACCGCCACGGCAGCGCCGTAATCGACGCTCGCCTCCGCGACGGCGCCATCGATCCCTTTGGCGAGCCCGGATATCACGGTAAACCCATTCTGCGCAGCACCCTTAGCCAATGTCTTGGCCATATCCAATCCGTATTTTGAGGCCTCGCGCGACCCCACCATGCTCACGCACTTGCCGGCATCCTGGACAAGCGATAGCTGGCCGCGGTAGAAAAGGCATAATGGCGGGCGGGCTATTTCCTTAAGGATCTGGGGATAGTTCGGGTCCAAAAGGGTGACGTAATGGCTTTTTAGTTTCGCTAGCGCGGCCAACGCTTTCTCTTCGTCCACGGGCATTTTCACATGGATCGAATTCATAATCCCATTCCAATCCCCTTTGTTGACGATGGATAGGTAAGCGACGAGTTCTGAACTGGTCATAAATTTCCTCCTCACTTATCTATTGGCGTCGGAGAAGGCGAAAGTGACCCAAAAAAATTCAGGCAATTCCTGTTCTTATATGAATATAAGAAAAATTTTTAGAAAAGAGTCAGCTGCTCGCGATAGAACTTGGCGACCGGACCGAATGTCTTTCTGTGCACGCCTTCGATGGGGCCGAACTGCTGCAGCTCTTCCATGTGCTTCTTCGTGCCGTATCCTTTGTGGACGCCGAAAGAGAAATTGGGGTACTGCTTCTGCAATTCGTCCATGTAGCGGTCCCTGGTGACTTTGGCAAGGATTGAGGCGCCTGCGATGTTCAAGCACTGAGCGTCGCCTTTGATGATGGGGATGACGGGGGTCTTGAATCCAGGCATCGGCATGGCGTCGGAGAGAACCAATTGATAGGGGATCTTGATTTGCGACAAGGCGTCCTTCATCGCATCGCGAGACGCCTCATAGATGTTGTGCAGGTCGATGTACTCCGCGGAGCGCATGGCTATCCCATATCCGAGTGCATCATGCTTCACGATTTCGAAAAGGGCGTCCCTCTTCTTCTCGGTCAGCTTCTTGGAGTCGTTGATGTCGGGGTTCTCGTAGTTCTTGGGGAAGACGACCGCGGCCGCGCACACCGGCCCAGCGAGCGGGCCCCTGCCCGCCTCATCGCAGCCCGCGATCAAAAAGACCGAGGCGCTATAGTATTCGTTCTCTTTATTGAGCATCCGGGATCTCCAGCGAGATGTTGCCGAGAAGCCCGTCCTTGAACTCCTTGATCAGGAGGTAGGCGGCTTTGGTCTCCGAGGGGTTTGCGCCTTCCAAAAGGCCTCTTTTTCGAGCGATTTCCTGCAGCAAAATCTGTGAGTCATAATTGGAAATGTCATCAATTCCAAATCGGTTTTGCAGGCTTTGGGGATAATTTTCCTTCAAATACCCTATTAAGGCATAGCAGAGTTCCTCGGTTGGGAGAACCTCTTCCTTCATCGACCCCAAAAGGGCCAAACGGATCGCTTCCTGGCCGTTTGGATAGTTCATCGGGAGGATGCCCGGGGTGTCGAGGAGCGTGAAATCGTCATTCAGTTTGATCCACTGCTCGGCGCGGGTCACGCCGGCCTTGTTTCCAACCTGGGCGACCTTGCGTCCCCTGAGGTTATTGATGAGGGTGCTCTTTCCGACGTTTGGAATGCCGATAACCATGACACGTATCGCCTGTTTTTTCATTCCGATGCGCTTTTCCTTCTCGCGTTTGGCGTTGATGAAGGGCGCTGCGGCCTGGTTCAAAATGGTCACGAAGCGCTCTTTCTTGAGGTTGCCGGCGACCGCTCTTACGCCGTTATCGGCAAAATACTTGATCCACTGCTTCGTCACGCCGTCGTCAGCCATGTCTGATTTCGACAGCAAAAGGACTCGAGCTTTTTGGGGCGCGATCTCCGCCAAAAGGGGATTTCGGCAAGAATATGGGGCACGTGCATCGACTATTTCCACAATCAGGTCCACCACTTTCACGAAATTGGAGATATTCCGCAGCGCTTTGGACATGTGCCCGGGGAAATAATGAACGCCTTGCTGGCTCATTGTTTGTACTCCAAATGAATGTAATTCCAGGGGAACCTGATCTTCCAGAGGTCGAATTTCGGCGCCAAGGAGCCATCTTCTTCCTTCAATAGCCGAAGTCCGGTAATGACATAGGCTTTCCCGCGCATATAGGTTTCTTTGATCGGCCCGACATCGGTCCAGCGGGAATCTTTGGAATTCGACCCGGCGCGGTTGTCGCCCATCACGAAATATTCGTTGGGCCCAAGGGTCCAGGTGCCAACGCGGGACTTATTCATCGTATAGGTCGCGGACCCGAAATCCTCGGATGTATAGAGGTTCGGCAAGACCTCGCTTGAGCCATCGGCCAAGGTAATGGTCGTTTTGCCCCAAGCCGGGGAACCGTCATCGGCCTCGAGCTTCACGGTTTCGCCGGGGAAGCCAATCAGCCTCTTGATCTTGAGGCTCGTGTTGGAGAGGAGCTTTCCGGAAGAGTCGAAATCGGATTTGAAATAGGTGATGACGATGTCGTAACGGTGGAGGTCTTTCAGCCAATTGCCGTCCTCGTCGTATCTCGCCCATCCGTAATCGACATAATCCTTTACCTTGTTGCTGCCGTCGGCCATGGTGCTCGCGCGATAGGAATTCTTGGAAGTGTCATAGATCAAGGCATCTTTGTTCAGGGTCGGGTACATGGACATGCCGTTGACGTAGAACGGCTCACCATAATACTGGCTCAGGAAGATGACGTTGCCGGAGACGGCGATGATCAGCAAAAAGCTGACGATCGCAAAAAGGTCGAGAAAGATCACCCACCAATTCGTTTTGCGTTTGGCAGGCTGCACCGCTCCAACCACTTTGAACTTCTCTTGCATGTAATCGTCTGGCATAGCACTCACAATTATAGATACCTTGAAGAATTATTCAAAGAAACGCGCACGCAAGCGCATGCAATGCTCCTGCGAACCTATCATCAATTAACGCTCATATTTTTCACAAATCGCCAATTTTCCAAGCGCCATCCCTAAGGAATTTCATCAATACTAGGAACAAATTACACAAAAGAAATCATAGTTATTTTTACTAATCTATTAGATATAGCAAAACAAGTATTAAGAATATTAAATTTCATCACATGCATGTAAACTACAACAAAAAACCTCCCCAACCGGGGAGGTCGTCACTTTTAATTCTGGTTGATTGATTAGTCAGCAGACTTGATGCGGGCCGCTTTGCCAGAGAGTTTACGCATGTAGAAGATCTTGTTCCTTCTGACTTTGCCTTTCCTCACGACTTCGATTTTCGCGATGGACGGGCTGTTGACGGGGAAGGTGCGTTCCACGCCGATACCAGAAGAGATCTTGCGGACGGTGAACGTCTCGGAGACGCCTCCGCCGCGGCGCTGCAGGACAACGCCTTCGAAGACCTGGTTGCGTTCCTTCTTGTTCTCGATGATGCGGACATACACCTTGATGGTGTCGCCGGACGAGAAGTCAGGAAGATCTGTGCGAAGCTGACGGGCGGTGATTTCATTAACGATGTTGTTGTTCATGAACTTTCCTCCTTCTAGCTATAGGGTTCTCTTCAGGTTCATACCCGTGACGTTGGCAGCGGAGCCTGCGTAGCGCTAATAGCGCGAGTAATAATATATACATCTTGGGCTCGCTTCACAAGCAAAAATTATTTTGCGGTGTCAAGCAAATTTACTTGACAGCCCTCGCGCGTATACATATTATATTGCTCGCAAAGGAGATTTAACCATGTCAGTCAAAATCAGATTAACCCGCATCGGCCGTCACAAAGACCCGGTCTATCGCATTGTTGCAGCAGACAGCCGCTTCGCCAGGGATGGCAGGATCATCGAGCAGATCGGAACCTACAATCCGAAAGCCGCCGGTGAGGTTGCCGTCATCAACGAAGAGCTTGCCTTGAAGTGGCTCAACAACGGCGCTGTCCCCTCCGACTCCGTCCGCGCCATGTTCTCCCAGAAGGGCATCATGGCAAAGTACGCTGAAAGCAAAAAGGCCGCCAAGTAATGAAACGCGACTTCGCCGCCATAATCCACCCGATCATCGACCCGCTTCTTGAGAACCCCGAAGCCGTCATGATCAGGGAATTGCCCTCCAATGGCAGGAGAGACATCTCCATCCTCATCGTGGCCGAAGACGCTGACACCGCAAGGCTCATCGGGAAAAGGGGTGCTGTCGCGAACGCGCTGCGCGAAGTGATTGGCATCGCCGGCAAAGCCGATGATTCCAACGTTCATATCCACTTGAAGTTCGAAAGCTTCGACGAAGAGAAAAAAGAGGACGACGGGAAATAATTCCCGCCGTTTCTTTATATGGAACTATTAGCAATCGCCTACCTGCAAAAAACGTTTGGCCTTCAGGGCGCCTTCAAAGCCGTCTCGATGACCGACTTCCCCGACCTCCGCTTCAAGAAGGGCAGAAAGTACTTCCTGCTCAACGACAAGACGGGAGAGAAGGAAGAGGTCACCCTGGCTTCTTTCCGCAACGCCGGCGACACCTATATCATCCGTTTCGCCGAGATCCAGACCATCGATGAGGCGGAGCGCTTCCTCAAGCGCACCGTCAACATGGACAAAGCGGATGCGCCCATGCCGAAAGATACATTTAGGCTCAGCGACCTCATCGGGTGCAAGGTCATCGACCAAGACGGAAACCCGCAGGGTGAAGTCAAGGACGTTTTGGACTACGCCCCCACCAAATCCCTCCGCATCGAACGCAAAGGAGATAAGGATTATTTCGTGCCTTTCGTTGACAAATTCATTACCGACGTTGATGTCGAGAATAAGACCATCAGGATCGAGGTTGTGGAAGGAATGCTATGAACATCTCGATATTGACCCTGTTCCCGGAGATGTTCGAGGGCTTCTCGACCAACTCCATCATGAAGCGCGCGCTCGGAAAAGGCGTCGCGACTTTGAACGTGGTCAACATCCGCGACTTCACCAAGGACAAATGGGGAAGGGTCGATAACCACCCCGTCGGCGGAGGGGCTGGGCTCATCGAGCAATGCCAGCCGATCGTCGATGCCCTCCATAGCGTCCGCAAGGAGAATTCCCACGTCATCCTCATGTCCCCCAGGGGCCATACCTATGACGAGCAAACCGCAAAAAGATTTGCAGAACTTGATGATTTGATTATCATTTGCGGCCATTATGAGGGAATCGATGAACGCGTGAACTCCTATGTCGATGAGCTAGTGTCAATCGGCGACTACATCCTCACCGGAGGCGAGATCCCCGCGATGGCGATCTCCGATTCCGTGATCCGCCTCCTAGACGGAGCCATCACAAGCGACTCGCTGAACGACGAGTCCTTCAACGACAGCCTCCTCGAGTATCCCCAATACGCCGAACCCTATGACTACGAAGGCATGACCGTTCCCGACATCCTCTATTCCGGGAACCATGTCGCCATCGAGAAGTGGCGGCGCAGAATGAGCTTATTGCTCACGCGGGAACACCGGCCGGACCTCTTCAAGAAATTGACGCTTTCAAAGCAAGACTTGAAGCTGCTCTCCGACTACGATTCCGGCATTACGCCCAAGTGGGAAAGCGAGGCCCTTGAGAAAGGGAAACGCTTCCTCCATTCCAAGAAGGAAGACTAAGCGCCTCAGGGCGCTTTTTTGGTGGCCTCCGGCGGCCCACCCCGACAGCCTGTTAGGCTCGGGCGGGCCCCAAGGAAAAACTGCCCGGAGATTCCGAGCAGTTCATAGATCCTTATTATTATATATAGGGATATCAGAAGAAGACGCCTTCGCTCTTTTCCTTCATCTCTTTGGAAGCGGTGAAGGGGATGCGGGTGGTGTAGCCGGCTTTCGCGGCGGCGCGCTTCTTGGCCCAGGGCTGGAAGATTTCGGCGTTCCAGCGGAGGACCGCGTCATTGTAGGCTTCGCGGGCGGCGGTGATCTCCTGCTGGAGGTAGGAGTTCTGCCTCATCGCGTCGGCGATTTCCTGGTGGGCCTTGAGGTCGGGGTAGTTCTCGAAGGCGACCTTGATCGAGCGATCGACGGAATCGATCTTATCGGCCAACTGGTTGCGGGCTTCGTCGGAGACGTTGCCGGAGCGGTACTTGGCGATTTCGGTGAAGGTGGACTTGTCGAGGTCGACGGCTTTGTCGAGGAGCTTGGCGCAGTTCTGAAGGATGACGACGCGCTGGGTCTGGTAGTTGTCGATCGTGGACGCGGTGGCCTGGATCTTCTGCTGCAATTGCTGCAGGTAGTTGCGGGCTTTGGAGACCCTCATGTTCCAGACGATGCCGCCGATGATGAAGATGAACCAGGTGGCGACGTTGACGAACTTGTCCATGCCGTCGAGCTTAACCGCTACCTGTTTCTGAATGACGTGGGCGTCGCGGCCTTCTTCCGAGATTAAGCTCACATCAGTTTCGTCTAATTCATTTGCCATTGTGATTTTCCTCCTATGGTCATTGATAATTATCTATCATTTCAATTCCTAAATATAGACTCAATTTGGCCGTCGGCCTGGGCGTCGAACGCCTTGCCGAGGTACACCGCGAGCAGGCCTCTTTCGAAGTGCGAAGAGGCGTTATTGCCGGACAGCAGGTCCTTGAATCTTCCGGCCGCCAGAGCGGAATTGTAGCTGCTTCTTGTGGCGGAGTCGGCATAGGTGATGCCGATCTGGTTATTGGCTTCCACCCGGTCGTATTGGATCCAGTGGACGGGGACGTTATGGTAGCGCCCATCTCCCCCTAGGACGCTTACGTAATCGGTCCTCGGGGTGGTCTTGTACGACATCGAGTGGATGTTGACCCCATCGCCTTTGCCCATCTTGCTGGACTTGGTGGCCTTTAGGATCAGGGGCAGGCTATGGTCGGCGCCCTTCGGGTAGAAGATCTCGGGCGCCATCGCGTTGGCCATGACCTCCTGCTCATAGGAGGTGACGTTGGCGCGGTATTGCTGGTTGTAGATGTACTCGGTGCTCTTGTGCATCTGGTAGAGCGGGATCGATAGGATCGGGGCCAGATCGAAGAACAAACTTTGGATGAACCCGTCGCAGTAATCGAGGAAGATCGATTTCGCCTCCGCGTGGTCGTAGTGGAGGAACAGCTCGGGGTTCCCCGAATAGTCGAACGTCTGGCTGTGCAGGGTCGCCACCGATGTGAGCTTGCCGTCCTTCACCATGATGAAGTCGTCGCCATAAGGGGCGGGATCCTCGAGCAGGTCGAGCATATTCGCCTGGGCGAGCGGGGTGAAGAGCAAGCGGAATTCGACTTCGTTATCGCGGTCTAAGGCGTTGAAGAAGACGTCGAATTCCTCATTGGTCATCGGGGAGAAGGAATGCTCCGCCGTGATGGTTTTCTCAGCGAGCTTCGAGAGTTTCTTCGCCCCGGCATCCACCGCCTTCTTGCGCTCCTTCTCGTTCATCCTATGGGCGTTAGTGGGCTGGCGGGTGAAGTGCAGGCGCGGCGCCGCTTCGTTGCCGTAGACGAGGCGCGTGTCATGGATGTAATAGGGCGCGTCGTGCTCGGCGTAGGCGTGGAGGGTCTCGGAGTGATGATGGGCCACGCGCCGACCCTTCGAGTCGGTCGAATAGGTGGTCCAGGTGATGACGAGGGTCCCTTCGTAGGTCTTGGGCCGGAAGTCGTGCTCGATCACGCGCTCCAGGACGAAGGGGTTGCCTTCGATCTGGCCGGAGATCACCCCGACGGTGCTGATGTTCGGGTCGGTCTCCTCCGGGAAGTCGAACTTCTCCATGAGGTAGGCGAGCTTCTCGGGCCGGAAATAGGGGTCGAGGTCGATGATCGGGGTCGCCTTCTCCATGACCTTGAGCGGGATGTTCCAGTCGTAGAGGGCGTTTAGGGGCGCCATGTCGGCGTAGCACTGGCGGAGCTTGATCTCCTCTTCCGCCCGGAGCTTCTTGAGCTCCTCGGCGAGCTTCGCCGCCTTCTTGGCCTGCGACCTCATCAGGAAGATGAGGCCAACGCCTCCTCCGATGAGGACGATGCCGATCACGAGGGTGATCCAATTGAATCCGTTGGCAAACGATGCGGCGATGAGGATCGCCCCGACGACGAAGCAGATGATCATGAAGACCATCGCCGCGGTTTTGCCAGCGCGGGCCGAGGCCGTTTTCTGCGCCATCTCGTCGGCGGCGGCCTTCGCCTTCTTGTATTCGTCGACGTGGACCTTGTTGACCTGCGGGTCGACTTTGCTCGTCGCGGTCAGCTCCTCGAAGTATTCTAACGCCGCTTCGTGGTATTGCTTCTTTAAGCGCGTGTCGAAGAGTTCTTTGGGCTTATAGAGGACTTCATCTTCCATATATTACCTCCCGAAGCCGCCCATGCCGCCCATTCCGGGTGGCATCTTGCCGGTCTTCTGGTATTGCTTCATCTGCTTCATGAGCTGCTTGCTCTGGTCGTAGCGCCTCAAGACGCGGTTGATGTCGGCATTGGTGAGGCCGCTGCCTTTGGCGATCCTGTTCTTGTGCGAGAAGCGGAGGATCTCGGGGTGCCTTCTTTCGTAAGGCGTCATCGAATTGATGACCGATTCGAAGACCTTCATCTCCTTCTCGGCGGCCGCCTTCTGCTCGTCGGTGAGCTTCGGCATGCCGGGGATCATCGAGGCGATTTTGCCAAGCGACCCGATCTTCTGGACCTGCTTCATCTGGCGAAGCATGTCCTCGAGGGTGAACTCACCGTCCATCATCTTCTTGGCTTCGCGCTCGGCCTCTTTCTCGTCGATCGCTTCCTTCGCCTTCTCGACGAGGGTGACGACGTCGCCCATGCCGAGGATCCTATCCGCCATGCGGGAGGGATAGAAGATCTCGAGGTCGGTCATCTTCTCGCCGACGCCGGCGAACTTGATCGGGAGACCGGTCAGGTATTTGATCGATAATGCGGAGCCGCCGCGGGCATCGCCGTCTAGCTTCGACATGATGATGCCGCTTAGGCGGAGGTCTTGGTTGAAGGCGTTGGCGACGTTCACGGCGTCTTGGCCGGCCGCGGCGTCAACGAGCAGCAGCACTTCGTCGGGGTGGACTTCGTGGTTGATCTTCTTGAGCTCTTCCATCAGGGCTTCGTCGATCTGAAGTCGGCCAGCGGTGTCAAGAATCAAGACGTCATAGCCTTCTTCGGCGGCCTTCTTCTTGGCTTCGACGGCAATCTTGACCGGGTCTTCGATGCCAAGGGAGAAGAAGCCGACGCCGTTTTGCTTGGCGAGGGTTTCGAGCTGAGCGATGGCGGCGGGACGGTAGACGTCGAGGGCCGCGAGCATCACCTTTTTGTTCAGCTTATTCTTCTGGAGGTAGGCCAATTTGCCGGCGGTCGTGGTTTTGCCGGTGCCCTGCAAGCCGACTAGCATCAAGACCGTCGGGTGGGACTTGTAGGAGATCTCGGTCTGTTCGGCGCCCAAAAGCTCCTCGATCTCGTCGTGGACGATCTTGACGACCATCTGCGACGGATTGACCTTGGCGTAGACGTCCTGGCCCAAGGCCTTTTCCTTGACGTCGGCGACGAAGGATTTGACGACCTTGAAGTTCACGTCGGCCTCGAGGAGCGCCATGCGGATCTCCTTGAGCATGTCGTCCATGTTCTTCTCGGTCAGACGGGATTGGCCGCGAAGCTTCTTGAAGATCGAGCCAAACCTATCGGAGAGGGATTCAAATGCCATTTTCCAATTCCTTTCCTAGTGTTTCAAATGCGGCGAGCTTCTCATTGAGCGGAAGCTTCGCGATGCGGTCCAATTCCCTTTTGAGGGATTCGTTCTTCCGGAGCAATTCGAGCGCGGATTCGTAGCGTTCGAGATGCTCCACCGCTTTGGAGAGCGCGTCGCTTACGCCGGCGCGCGATATGCCATGCTCCTCGGCGATTTCGCTGAGGGACAGGTCGTAGAGGTAATAGGCGGATGCGACGTCGCGCTGCTTCGGGGTCAATAATTTCCCATAGATCGATAATAGATCCACGATGCGCGCGCGTTCCGCGAGGAGGTCGCTGCCCATTTCATTCGCTCCCAAGAAGCAGGCCGTAGAGGTACTTGTCGAGGTCGAATTCCTGGAGGTCCTCCATCCGTTCGCCTAGCCCCATGAAGCGCACGGGGACGCCGAGCTCGTCGCGGATCGAGAGGATGATGCCGCCTTTGGAGGTGCCGTCCATCTTGGTGATGACGATGCCGGTGAGGTCGGCCACTTCCTTGAACGCCTTGGCCTGAAGGACGCCGTTTTGCCCGGTCGTCCCGTCGATGATGAGGAAGGATTCGTGCGGCGCGCCCGGGATTTCCTTCCCGATGACGCGGCTGATCTTGCCTAGTTCCTGCATGAGGTTCGCCTTGGTCTGCTGGCGGCCTGCGGTATCGACGATCATGAGGTCGATGCCATTTTGCTTGGCGTACTGCGCCCCATTGAAGGCGACGGAGGCCGGGTCGCTATTCTCGGCGCCGGTGACGATCGGGCAATTGAGGCGGCCAGCCCAGATCTTGAGCTGCTCCACCGCGCCGGCCCTGAAGGTATCCCCGGCCACGAGCATCACTTTCTTGCCCTTATTGATATAGCGGTAGGCCAATTTGGCGATCGAGGTGGTCTTGCCGACCCCGTTGACGCCGACGACCAATAGGACGGTCGGGCCTTCTTTTGCGAACCGGATCTCGTTCTCGATCGAATCGCCTTTGGTGGCGTAATCGACGAACATCAGATCGACTAGGGCGTCGTTGATCTCCTTCGGCTCAGAGATCTTCTCCTTCTCGGACTTGTCGAGCAATTCCTCGATCAGGCGGATCGAAAGCTCGACGCCGACGTCGCTCTCGATGAGGATCTGCTCGAGCTCCTCGAAATAGTCGCCGTTGACCTTGGCGTAGCGCTTGGAGAGTTCATCGAGGCGCGAGGCGAAGGCCTTGCGCGATTTCGCAAGCCCCTTCTCATAGGTCTTGAGCGACTCATCTTCTTTCGCGGGGGTCGGCGTTTCCGCCTTCTTCCCGAACTTGTTCTTAAGGAATGCGAATAATCCCATCAGTAATCCTCCGGCAGCGACATGCGCGACAAGGCGTCGCGGGCGGCCGCGGTTTCGGCGGCTTTCTTGTTGGGCCCGGTCCCACGCCCGAGTTCATCGTTCTCGAAATAGACGGCGGCGAGGAATTCGTGGACCCCATTGGTGACGGTGTCCTCAAGGATCTTGTAGGTCACCGATTCGCGGCGCTCGGCCTGCATCGCCTCCTGAAGGCGCGACTTCGGGTTGATCTCGACGTCGATCTTCGCCTCCTTGATGTCGTCGTAGATGAGTTTGGTCACGAGGTTCACGCAGAAGTCGAGGCCCTGGTCGAGGTAGACGGCCCCGATGAACGATTCGAAGACGTCCTCGAGGACCGGGATGTTGGCCTCCACCGCCTTCGATAGCGAGGCGCCGACCCGGATATATGGGACGAGCCCTATCTTTTTGGCGTATTCGGCCTCGGAATTGGAGCAGATGAACTGCGCCTTGAGGACCGATAGTTGGCCCTGCTCCATCTCGGGATGGAGCTTGTAGCAGAGGATGCTCGTGACCATGCCGATGATCGAGTCGCCCAAAAACTCCATCCTCTCATAGTCTTCGTGGTGGGTGCCCACCATGCCGTTATAGGAGGAATGGGTGAAGGCGAGCTCATAGAGTTTTTCGTCGTGCGGCAATATGGAGAATTTGCGGTACAGATCGCGGTAAATGCTGCTCATGGGGATAATTATAGTATCACTGGGCCTTTTCGCCCACATGAAAAGAGATAAACTCTTTTCGAAGTTAGGCCAAGGTCAATCCCTCGGCCTTTTTCCGCGCCTCGGATATGAGGTAGGCGAACCCAGGTTCTTTGGGGTTATTGAGGATATAGGTCGCGTCGTCGCGGGCACATTCGAACATCTTGAAGTCGTCGATGACGTTGACGAAGCGGAAATCGGGGAGGCCGGATTGCCGGGTGCCGACGATTGTGCCAGGACCCCTTCTCTTAAGGTCCTCCTCGGCGATCTTGAAGCCATCTTCGGTCGAGGTGAGGACCTTGAGCTTCTCGAGCTCCTCCTCGTCCTTGCCATCGTATACGAGGACGCAGATCGACTCGCGGCCATCGCGCCCGACGCGCCCCCTAAGCTGATGGAGGGAGGACAAAGCGAAATGGGTCGCGTCATAAATGATCATGAGGTTCGCTTCCTTGACGTCGATCCCGACTTCAATCACCGAGGTGGCGACCAAAATCGGGCAGAGGCCGGTCTTAAAAGCAAGGAGGGCCGCCTCTTTTTCCCCGTCGTCCAATTTGCCATGGAGCAGCGCGACCCGGCCCGGGTATTTCGCGTCATAGGCCTTGAAGACCTTCTTGGCGGAAGATAATTCATCCTCCTCATTCCCATCGATCTGCGGGGCGACGATGAAGACGCGGGCGTTCTCCTCAAGCGAGGCGTTGATCTGCTTGTCGATCGCCTTGGCCGAGGAGCGGGCGATCACGGTTTTGACGTTGCGCTTCACCGAGGGGAATTCCGTCAAAGTAGAGACGTCGAGGTCGCCATAGATCGTTAGGGAAAGCGTGCGGGGGATCGGGGTGGCTGACATCAATAAAACGTCGGCGTGCTCGCCCTTATTGGCCAATAGGGCGCGCTGATTGACCCCGAACTTATGCTGCTCGTCAATGATGACTAAACCTAAGTAGGCATATTCCACGCCTTTGCTGAAGAGGGCATGGGTTCCGACGATGATGTCGGCGGTGCCATCCTCGATGTCCTCCATCGCGTAGCGGCGATCCTGGGGCGTCATGTTGCCGACCAGTAGCCTGACCCTGACCCCAGTCCCCTCGAATAATTTGCACAGGGTCTCGTAATGCTGGCGCGCCAAAGCGTCGGTCGGGGCCATCAAGGCGCTTTGCTCGGCCCGCGTGAAATTGGCGTACATGAGCAAAGCCGACACCAATGTCTTTCCCGTGCCGACGTCGCCTTGCAATAAGCGGTACATGCAGGAAGGGGATTCCATGTCGCGGAGAGCTTCGGCGATGACGTTCTTTTGGTCGCCGGTCAGCCCATAGGGAAGGGAATGGACGAAATCGCGCACCTTTTGGCGGTTGATGACGCGGGAGGTGTCTTTCGTATAGGCGCGGTTCTGGCCGCGCATGATCTGGGCGTTCAATGCGAAAAGCAAGGCCTCTTCGTACTTTAAGACGCGAAGCCCCTGGCGCACATCCTCCATCGAGGAGGGCATATGGCACTTCTTGAGCGCGTCGAAGCGGTTCACGAAGCGGTACTTCTCGCGGAACTTCGGCGGGATCCGGTCATAGATTTCGCCCGACAAGGAATTGAGCGATTTCTCGACCAAGGCGCGGAAGGCGTGGGTCGGGTATTCGCGGGGCAAGGTGTAGACCGGGACGATCGAGTGCTCCGGGTCAATCCTGCCCTTCTTTATATTCAATAGGTTCAGCTCGTGCTTCTTGTGGTCGAAGGTGGCCTGAAGCGTGAAGGAGTCCTCGTGATTCAGCATGGTGGACAGGTAGCTCCTGTTCCAGGCGACCACCTGGTACTGGTTGCCGAACTCGTCCTCGAAATAGAACTTGGTGTTGATGAGGTTCTTGAAGCGGAGCGTCTTGACCTGGCCCACGATCTTGCCATAGACCACGAGGCGCTGCTTATCCTCCAAAAGCTCGAGATCTTCTTTGGGCGTATAGACGAAAGAGTCGTAGCGCCGCGGCAGGTGGCAGACCACCTGGTACGGGGTCACGATGCCCATCTGGTAGAGCAATATGTTGAGTTTTGGGGACGAGGTCAATTTCATCTAGGATATTGTAGCACCTGCGCGGGCGCATGTGTGGCCTCCAGCGAAAAAGCGCGGCCAGACCGCGCTTTTACAGGGGACAAAACGTGTCCGCCCCGTTCACGAAACCGTGAGGGGCGTGGATCGATATAGGATGGTGGACAGGACATAACATGTCCGCCATGGCGGCGCCCACCCCGACAGCTGCTTGGCAGCTCGGGCGGGACCCATTGCTATTCCACGCCGACGAGGAAGGAATAGACCGGCTGGTCGCCCCTTCTGATATCGATTTCGATATCTTCGCCAAAGCGATCGTTCAAAGCCTCTTCCGCGGATTTCTCCTGCTCGGGAGTGACGTCGTCGCCGACGATGACGGTCAATATCGCCGAATCCGAGCGGACGAGGGAATCCACTAGATCTATTAGGGCCGCGTTCTTGTTCTTGACGCAGGAGACGATGTTCTTGTCCTTCATCGCCATGTAATAGCCCTTCTTGATCTCGACGCCGGAGATCTCGGTGTCCTTGATCGCGTAGGTGACCGATCCCGAACGGACGGTCTTGAGGGCGGCCTTCATGTCGCGGTAGACCGAATCGGCGTCGAGCTCGGGGTTGAACTGCATCGCGCTTGCGATCCCTTGGGGGATCGTCTTCGAGGGGATGACGCGGGCATCGATGCCGGATTCCGCGAGGACCTCGCAGGCCTGGGAGGCGGCCATGACGATGTTGGAGTTGTTCGGCAAGATGAAGACGGTCGAGGCGTGGCACTTGTTGATGGCGTTGACGAAATCCTCGGTGGACGGATTCATGGTCTGCCCGCCGGAGACGATGACGTCGACCCCGATCTCGCGGAACATCTCATCGAGCCCGGTGCCGCTTGAAACGGCGACCAGACCGAAGCTTTTCTCGATCTTGCCGTCGGGATTCTCTTCCTTTTTCTCCGGCTCGGGCTTAAGGATTGCCTCCTGCTTCCCGCGGGCTAAGTTCGCGTTCATGTCGGTGGCGATGTCGCCGTGCTGGATGTTCTTGTGCTCCTCCGACATGTTCTCGATGACGATGGTGACGAATTCGCCGAACTGCTGGGCGTAGTTCAGCATGTTGCCGGGGGCTAAGGCGTGGACGTGGACCTTGACGATGTCGTCGTCGCGGACGGTCACGAGCGATTTGCCATGCCCTGCTAGGAACTTGATGAAATTCTTCTCGACGAAGGGCTTCTTGCCGTCTTCGGCTGAGCCGAGGCGCAGGATGAACTGGGTGCAGTATCCATAGCCCTCTTCGTCCTCGGTGAGTTTCGCGCCGGCGTAAAGGGATTCGGCCGGCTTCTCGGGGGCGGCGCTTACGTCGGCGTTCCTCGAGATGACCTTGCCCTCGATCGCCGAGACCATGCCCTCGAAGATCCTGACGAGGCCCGCGCCGCCGCTATCGACGACGCCGACTTGCTTAAGGACGGGCAAAAGCTCTGGGGTGTGATCCAAAGAAATGCGGGCCTGTTCGAGGAAAAAGTCCATCGCGTCCTCGATCGTGGCGAACCTCTTGCCCTGCTCTTCGAGGGCGGTGCTCGCTTCGCGGACGACGGTGAGGATGGTGCCTTCGACCGGCTTCATGACCGCCTTGTAGGCGACCTTGGTGGCGCTCGACCAGGCTTCGATGAGCTTGGGGACGTCGATCTTCTTGCAGTCGGAAAGACCGTCGGCAAAGCCGCGGAAGATCTGGCTCGTGATGACGCCTGAGTTTCCGCGGGCCCCCATCAAGAGGCCGCGGGAGAAGCTCTTGGCTACGTCATAGACGTTGTCGAACTCGCGGTTCTGGATCTCCTTGGAACCGCTGGTGGCGGTCAGGTTCATATTCATGCCGGTGTCGCCGTCTGGGACGGGGAAAACGTTCAGCTGGTCGACCTCGGGATAGTGATTGTATAGATTATTCGCCCCGGAAATGAACATTTCCTTCAGGGTTTTTGCATCGATTGTTTTCATTATTGGTTCTCGCGAATGTCTTGGACATACACGTTGACGGCCGCGAATTTGATCTCGAAGGTGCGCTCCAAGTCATACTTCACCTTCTTCTGGACTTCGGAAAGGATCTCCGGAAGCTTGACTCCGTTGGCGCAGACGAGGTAAAGGTCGACCTCGTAGCCCTTTTTGGATTTGCGGGCGTAGACGCCTTTGACGTAATCCTCGATCTTGAGGAGTTCCCAAACGTACTGCTCAAGCGAGGTTTTGCTCGTGAGGCCGATGACCCCATAGCATTCGGTGGCGGCGCGTCCGGCGACGGTCGCGATGGTCTCCATCGAGATGTCGATGCTTCCGTATTCGTTTTTGGTATTGATATTCATTTTCTTCGATTCAACGTGCAAAACTAGCTGCTTTTTATAAAAAAGCACGGGCTTATTATCGCATAAATGCGAATGGTTTCAAATTTTTGCGTTCCGAAACGGGGGTTTCTTTTGTCCGAAAGTGTCAAATCCCAAGCGAAAAGGAACGATGGGCTCGGACGATTTCAGCCAGCGTAAACAGGTGAAAATTTCTCGTTTCTTTTTTTCCGCTGGGCGCATGGCATAATACTCCTATGAACATCCAAGCCATCATATCCCAAGAGATCAATTGCCCCGAGAAGGACGTCGAGGCGGCGATCGCGCTGCTCGACGAGGGCAACACCGTGCCGTTTGTGGCGCGCTACCGCAAGGAAAAGACCGGAGGCATGACCGACGCGAGCCTCAGGAAGCTCGAAACGCGCCTTACCTACCTCCGCAACGTCGAGGAACGCCAGAAAGCGGTCGTCGCCTCGATAAGCGAGCAGGGAAAGCTCACCCCCGAGCTTGAGGCGCGAATCTACGACGCCTTCACGATGTCGGAAGTCGAAGACATCTACCGCCCCTATAAGCCTAAGCGCAAAACCAGGGCGAGCATCGCTAAGGAAAAGGGATTGGAAGGGCTCGCCGAGGCGATCAAAAACGGGCGGAACACGAACGTCCTTTGGAAGGCGAGTTCCTTTGTCGACCCCAAGAAGGGGGTCAATGGCGTCCAGGAGGCGCTTCAAGGGGCGCGCGACATCATCGCCGAGGAGATCTCCGACTCCGAGGTTTTCCGCGCCTATTCGAAGAAATTCATCTTCAACAACGCCTTCATAGCCTCGAGCGAAATCAAGAAGGACGAGCGCGACACTTACGCGAATTACGCCGCGTTCCGCGCCCCGATAAAAGGGATACCGAGTTTCCGTCTTTTAGCCCTTAATCGCGGCGAGAAGGAAGGGTGCCTCAAGGTCGCCCTCGACTACGACCAAACCCCGATCCGCGACCGGATCCTTAGGAGCTACAAAGACGCCGACCAGGAACAGATTGAGCTGACCGTCGACGACGCGCTCAAGCGCCTCCTCCTCCCAAGCGTCGAGAACGAGATCCGCGGCGACGCCTTCGAGCTCGCCGAGGACAAGGCGATCGAGGTCTTCAAGCAGAACACCGCCGCATTGCTCCTCTTCCCGCCGATCAAGGACAAGCGGGTCCTCGGCTTCGACCCCGGCATCCGCACCGGATGCAAGTGGGCCCTCGTCGGGACAAACGGCGTCCCCGAGAAGGTCGGCGTGAGTTTCATCACCAAAGGAAACGATGGCGCCATCGAGCGCGAAAAGGTAGCTTTATCCGACCTATTAAAGCGCTCTAACGTTGATTACATCGCCTTAGGAAACGGCACGGGATCGAGGGAATCCGAAACCGTGCTCCGCGACGTCATCGAAAAGTCGAACGTCAAAACCAAGATCGCCTTAGTGAGCGAATCCGGGGCCTCCGTCTATAGCGCCTCCGAGATCGGCGAGAAGGAATTCCCGAATCTCCCGGTCGAAAAGCGCTCCGCGATCTCCTTAGCAAGGCGCCTCCAGGACCCGATGAACGAGCTCGTCAAGATCGACCCCAAATCGATCGGCGTCGGCCAGTATCAGCACGACATGAACCAGAAGAAGCTCGGCGACTCCCTCCACGCGGTCGTCGAGGATTGCGTGAACTCGGTCGGCGTGAACCTCAATAACGCCACCCCGATGATCCTCACCTACGTCTCCGGCATCGGGCCGATGCTCGCCGAGAACATCTGCCTCTACCTCAAGGAGCACGGCAGATTCCGGACCAGGAGGGAGCTCCTCCAGGTCAATAAGCTCGGCCCAAAAGCCTTTGAGCAGTCGGCCGGTTTCCTTAGGATCTACGGCGGCGAAGAAGAACTCGACTCCACCTCGATCCACCCCGAATCCTACCCGGTGGCCCGCGAGGTCCTAAAGCAGGCGAACATCCGCCTTTCCGACGACCAAAAGACCAAGGAAGAGAAGCTAAAAAGCCTCGACAGGTCCTATATTCTCAATAAATTCCCCCAGATCGGGAAGCAGACCTTAGACGACATCATAGCCGAGATCCTCGCCCCCGGGCGCGACATCCGCGAATCGGCCGAGCTCGTCGAGCTCGACGCCAAGGCCAAGACCATCGAGGAACTAAAGCCCGGGATGATCCTCCAGGGCACCGTCAGGAACATCATGGAATTCGGGATGTTCGTCGACATCAACGTCCACCAGGACGGGCTCGTCCACATAAGCGAGGTGGCCAATAAATTCGTCAAGGACATCTCCGACCTCTACTCGATCGGCGACATCGTGAAGGTCAAGGTCCTCGCGGTCGACCTCAAGAAGAAGCGGATATCCCTCTCGATCAAACAGGCCAAATAAGCACGGCGCCACCGTGCTTTTTTAATATCAATTTCGCGGCGCGCCGACCGGCGGGGGCGGCCACCCCGACAGCCTTGGAGGCTCGGGCGGCACCCAGTGGGACGCCGGAAAAGGGGTATTCCGGCGTCCCGAGATGAAAAGCCTTTCTAGTATCGTAGTTCCCTTTTGAAAGGGATTCCCGCTTCGACGTCCGCCTAGCGCAGGCAGACTCGCCGCGTAACGCTTCGCGGCCCCATAAATAACGGGCACGGGCTTAGATTCCGGCACTACTTGCCGTATTGGGATCGCTTTAGGCGATAGAGCCTAAGGCCTTCCTTCTTGATGGATTTGGCGGCGTTTAGGTCGCGGTCGTGGGTGGCGCCGCAGGAGGGGCACGTCCAGGTCCTGCATTCGAGGTGGGCGGCTTTCGGATTGCGATACCCGCAGGAGGAACATACTTGGGTCGAAGGGTAATAGCGGCCGATCTTGATGAGGATGACCCCATAGGAGGAGCACTTCTGCTCGAGGCGCGACATGAATTTGCCCCAGCTCGCGGTCATGATGTTCTGGGCGAGCCTCTTCGAGGAGGTCATCTCCTTGATGTCGAGGTCCTCGATCGCGATGAAGCGGCAGTTGCGGCAGAGGAAGGTGGTGAGCTTCTCCACGAAATCGTCCATAGCGCGCCTTATGGCGTCGTGCTGCTGGGCGATGGCTATCTTCCCCGCCTTCCACCCAGACGAGCCTCTAGAGCGCCTTAAAACCGCTTTATTGAGCCTTTTGATGATCTGCTTGCGCCTATCGACGGAAGATGGGCGGTCGACGACGTATCCGTT
>JAILKX010000133.1 GCA_024693415.1 Bacilli bacterium | reverse complement strand
CTTCGGGATCACCCAGCCGTCGAGCCAGATGTTGCCGCCGGTCTCGGGGACGGAGTAATAGATGTAGCGGTCCTGCTCGTTCTCGGCGGTGTCCATCGAATAGACGGCGTCGCCGCTCCAGGCGAGGTTCATGCCGATCATGCCCTTGACCATGTCCTCCTTGCCGGAGTCGACCTCGAAGCCGAAGACGTTCTCCTTGAGCTTCAAGAGGTCCTCTTTGACGGTGCCGACGGTCTTCTCGTCGCAGCGGTTGAAGACCTCGGTCAAGAGGGGGTTGTATTTCTCGACCGCCTCGTCCCACTTGCCGTCGATGAGGTTGTAATCCTCGTCGAAGCAGCCGGAGGCGTCGAGCTTTGCCTTCACCTCGTCGTCGAAGACGTGCATGATGCCGACCGAATAGGTGTCGCGCATCGAGTCCTTGATCGACATCTCGCCGCGGAAGCGCTCGTCCCACAGGGAATCCCAGGAGGACAGGGCGAACTTCACGTCGTCCTCGGTGAGCTCGGCTTCCTCGGTCGACTTGTCGGAGGCGATCTTCTCGGGGTTATAGAGGACTCCGAGGGTGCCCCACATGTACCCGACGGCGTAGTCGCCGACGTGCTCGCTCTTGCCATTGAGCTCGGCCGGGATCTCGTCGAGGAGGTTCAGGAGGTATTTGGACCCGTACTCGGTGTAGTTCGGGATGTTGTTGAAGTCGATCTTCTGGAGCATGTCCGCGGAGAGCATCTTCTGGATGGTGTAGTCGGAGGGGCAGATGAGGTCATAGGTGGCCTGGCCCGTCTTGAGGGAGGAGAGCATGGTCTCGTTGGTGTCGAAGGTGTCGTAGATGACCTTCACCTTCTTGCCTTGGGCGGCCATGAGCTGCTCGAATCCGTCGAGGACGTTCTTGCATTCGAGGGCGACGTCCTCGCCATTGACCTCGGTCTCGTAGACGAATTCGTCCTCGCCGATGTAGTCCTCGCAGTTGAGGACCCTGAGGTTGATGGCGTCCTCGGACTTGCCGCAGGCGGTCAAAGAGGGGGTGGCGATGAGGGCCAAAGCGAGCAATCCGCTCCACTTGGTGGATTTCTTCATGGTCAGTTCTCCCTTCCGCGGCGCCGCTTGACGCGGTTGGCCGTCACGTTGCGGTAAACGGTCATCCCGATGACGATGAGGAGCACCACCACGAAGATCAGCGTGGTGAGGGCGCGCATCGCCGGCGGGATCGGGCCCTTCTTGATCTTGGCCTGGACCAAGGTCGAGAGGGTGTCGATGGTCTTGTCGCCCGAGAGGAGGCCAGCGCCCCTGGTGAAGGCGGTGACGATGAAGTCGTCGAGCGACAGGGTGATGGATAGCATGAATCCGGAGAGGATGCCGGGGGCGATCTCGGGCATCGTGGTCTTCCACAAGGCCTGGGTCGGGGTGCATCCGAGGTCGAGGGCCGCCTCATAGAGGGCGGGATCCATCTGGATGAGTTTGGGCTTAACCGAGAGGTAGACGAACGGGACGCTTAGGATCACGTGGCCCACCAGAAGGGTCCAGAAGCTGAAGAGGTTGGCTCCGCCGAAGATATAGGTCCCGACGAAGACGAACATGACGGTGAGCGAGAGCGCGATGACGATCTCGGCGTTGACGACCGGGATCTGGGTGACGTTCTCGACGATCGCGCGGAAGCGCTTCTTGGAATAGAACGTGCCGATGGCGCCGCAGGTGCCGAGCACCGTCGAGATGGCGGCCGAGGTCAGGGCGAGGATCAGCGTATTGCCTAGGGCGGTCAGGATCTCCTCGTCGTGGAAGAGGCGCTCATACTGGATGAACGAGAAGTTGAAGTTGCTGCCGCCGATCACGTCGTTGGCGGAGAAGGAATAGAGGATGAGAACGCCGATCGGGACGTACATCACAAGCAGCACCAGCCAGATGATCGTCTGGCCGATGATCTTGTGGAGGATGCGGTTGCGCGCAAGGATCTTCTCGTTGCGGGCGAACACGTCCATTTCGTTTGCCTTTACCATAGTCCGGAGCCCCTCCTTTCGCCGTCGCCCTTGCCGAATTTGCGGGTCAGGGCCATCGAGATCGCGATGAGCACCAGCATGATGAGCGCCATGAAGGAGCCCTCACCCCACATGCTCTGCGAGAAGTTGAGGTAGATGATGTTGCCGAAGAGCGTGAGCTTGCCCTCGGAGAGGGTGTCGGAGATGACGTAGCTCGACATGGTCGGCATGAAGACCATCTCGGCGGCGGAGACGATGCCCGGGACCGACTGCGGCAGGATCGCGCGGAAGAAGGTCTGGGCGGGGTTCGCGCCGAGGTCGCGGGCCGCCTCGATCTGGCTCTTGTCGAGCTTGATCATGGTCGAGTAGAGCGGCAATATCGTGAACGGCAAATAGTTGTAGACCAAGCCGATCATGGTGGCGACGTAAGGATGCTGGCCGCCGACGATGCCGATCCAGCTGAGGACATCGCGGGTCGCGCCGGTGCGGAGGACGAAGTTGATCCACATCGGCATGATGAACAGAAGCACGAGCACGTAGTTCTTGTTCACCCGCTTGTCGGCGAGGAGGTAGGCGATCGGGTAGCCGATCAATAGGCAGATCAGGGTGTTGAGCACGCCTAGGAAGAGCGACACGACCAATACGTTGACCTTGGTGGGGCTCGTGAAGAAGCTCACGAGGGCGTTCCAGGAGAAAACGAGGCTTCCGTCGGGGGCCGTATCGGTGAAGGCGTAGACGAGGATGATGGCGATCGGGATCAATACGAAGAGGATCAGGAACAGGAAATAGGGGAAGGACAGGTATTTCCTTTTGAAGGAGAAGAACCTCTTCAGCCCGCCTTTGCGGACGTGCTTAGTCGACGACATATCCGTCCAGATCCTTCTTGAGCTTCAAGCCGATGTCCTTCGGGTCGGCGTCGACGGAAACGAGGTCGTGCTCGTTCCACGAGTAGGAGCTGTCGGCGATGAAATCCTCTTCATCGTCGGTGCGGATAAGATACTGATAATGGTCGCCCTTCCAGACGAGCGAGACGATCTCGCCCTGGGAATGGCCGGTGGTCAGATCGTCGGAGAGGACGATCTTGTCGAGGGGGATGGTCGCCACCACTTCCGCGTTCTTGAAGTCGTACTTCTTGCCGGATTTCGGGTCGACGACGTAGCCCTCTTCGTCGAGGGTGGAGCCGGGGACGAGGCGGGTGACGTCGCAGGGGAAGGCATCCTCGCCGATGACGACGTTGTTGTCGTTGTCGATATAGGCCTCGCCGTACTGGTTCTCGGTGTATTCCTTGTGCATGATCTGGATGTTCTCCTTCTCCACGCTCAAGGAGACCTCGCCGCCGATCGGGTGGTCTTTGGTATCGCGGCAAGCGACTTCCGCTTTGCCGACGGAGACGATGAATTCGTAGTGGACGCCCTGGAAGACGCGGGAGGTGATGACGCCGTTGATGGTGCCTTTGCCCTTCTCGCCCATGATGACGTCCTCGGGGCGGATGACGATGTCGACCTTCTCGTTGGTCGGGAAGTCGTCGATGCAGTCCCAGACGGCGTTGAGGAAGCGGACTTTGCCCTTGGCTCCCATGGTGCCGTTATAGATATTGGATTCGCCGATGAAGTCCGCGACGAAGGCGTTGACCGGCTCATTGTAGATGTCCTCGGGGGTGCCGACCTGCTGGATGACGCCATCCTTCATGATGATGATGCGGTCGGACATGGTGAGCGCCTCTTCCTGGTCGTGGGTGACGTAGAAGAAGGTGATGCCGAGCTTCCTGTGCATGTCCTTGAGCTCGATCTGCATGTCCTTCCTCATCTTGTGGTCGAGGGCGGATAGCGGTTCGTCGAGGAGGAGGACCTGCGGCTCGTTGACGATGGCGCGGGCGATGGCGACGCGCTGCTGCTGGCCGCCGGAAAGGGTGCTGACGTCGCGGGATTCCATCTCGTCGAGGTCGACGATCTCGAGGGCGTGGCTCACGCGCTTATCGATCTCCTTGGCGGAGAGGTGCTTGAATTTGGTGACGGCGTTGCCCTTCTTGTCGGTGGTCTGATAGGGGATTTTCTTGAGCTTCAGGCCAAAGGCGACGTTATCGTAGACGTCGAGATGGGGGAACAGCGCGTAGTGCTGGAAAACGGTGTTGACCGGGCGCTTGTTCGGCGGAAGGAGCGAGATGTCCTCCCCATTGAGCAGGATCTTGCCAGAGCTCGGGAGCTCGAAGCCGGCGATCATGCGCAAAGTCGTGGTCTTACCACAACCGGATGGTCCGAGTATCGTGATGAACTCCCCTTTCTTGACGTCGAGATTAAAATCATCGACAACGACGGTCCCGTCAAACTGCTTGCATACATTCTGCAGGCTGATGATGGTGCTGCTATTTGCTTCCATGAGTTTACCCTCCTGTATAGAGAACAAAGTACAGAAACGTTGATCGGCGGCTTGCGAAGGAGTCCGTTTTTCAACGGGACAAATAATGGGGTTAACGCATCGAAAATGCAACAAAATTTTTCACAAATTTTTCAATTCAAAAAAATGCTGGAATTCCTTCGGCAGGCTCTAGGAAATTCAAAAGTTCGATTTCATGGGTTTTTCAGTCATTTTTTTACTTCGAATTCCTCCTGCTGTATAATGGCGTCCATGAAAAAGATTTTTCCTTTGTTCCTGCTGTCGGCCTTGCCTTTGATGGGGATGCTCTCCGCCTGCAATAAGCCGATCGATACCTTCGAGCAAGTTCCCATGCTTTTCGGCACCAAGATCGGGCTCGACGAAGAGGTGAGCGGCGAGAGCCAATTGACCCAGATCTCCTACGAGGATTTCACCACCAAGGTGACCGATAAGGAGAACTTCATCATCATCTCCCACTCCACCACGAACTTCTGCTCCTGCTGGGCCGATTTCCACGAGAACATCCTCGCGCCCTACATCAAGAAGCACAGCCTCCTGGTCTATTTCATCGACTACCAGGACATCGAGGGCAAGGATTCCTATGGCCTGAGCGTCTTGACCAACCACGAGACGATCGGGATCTATAAGGAAGGGGCCCTCCTATACCAGCACAACAACAGCGACGTCGAATCCGAATGGGTCACCAAATACAGCGTCTTCGCCGAATGGATGGATGCGCGCCTTGCGCACCCGCAGGCGTTCTACATTTCGCGCACCCAATTGGATGCGATGTACGCGGGAAGCGAGGCCTTCACCATCTACTTCGACCGCGCCACCTGCCCCGATTGCTCCTATTTGGACAGCCATGGCCTAGCGAGCTACCTAAAAGAGAACTCGGGCTGCGACCCCCTGTACGTCATCAACTGCGACGTGCTCGGGATCCGCTTCGTCCAGGGCGACGATGGCAAGCTCTATGGCCCATCCAATAGGGACGGCGCCAATTCGTATCAGCTGGCGGCCTATGAGCAGTGGGCGAACTTCAAATCCGAATACGGCATGGCCTATTCCGAATCCAATCCCGCCGGATGGGATACCGGATACGTCCCCACCATCTTCCACGTGAACCCCGACGGAACGAATAAGTCCGGCGACGTGATCGACGCGGCCGGCGTCTTCTATAACGACAGCGCGGACGAGGAAACCGGCGCGGTCACAGCGACCTATTACACCAGCGAGAGATTGAAGCTCGACGCGCTCCAATACCTGCGCGAAAGCTCCGTCGAAACCAAGACCTTGGAAAGCGTCACCGTCGATATGTCGTTAGGCAGGCAAGAGAGGTTCGCGAAGTACCATGACCCGATCCTCTTCGCGATGCTCGATTGGTGCATCGCGAACTGAATTCGCATACACGTCCCCCACGGAATAGAAAAATCCATCGGTATCGCGCCGATGGATTTTTCGGTATCTCAGATCTTATAAGGTGATCTCGTTGCCTTCGTCATCGACGGGGACGAGGTCCTCCGGGCCCGCGCCGCAGATGGGGCAGGATCCGTCGGGGTTCGGTTCGACGATCTCGCCGCAGAGCATGCAGCGATACTTCTGGACCTTCTTCTCTTCAGCCATTGCATCAGCCTCCTTGATTTAAGGATACGGGAAACGCCAGGATTACTCAACCGATTTCAGGCTGCTCACCATCTGCACCTTGCGGATGAGGAAGGAGAGGTAGAGGTTGACGGCGACTCCGACGAGGAAGGTGAGGGCGAAGGCGAATAGGTAGGTCGCCCAATTGATGAAATAGAGGAACTGGACGAGGCTCACCGTATTGACGACGAGGACCGCGTAGAGGAAGGGATAGCCTAGCGCCGCCCCAAAGGCGATGCCGATGATGGTGAGGATCAGCGATTCCGACATGAGCGATACCGCGATCTCGGTCTGCGAGAAGCCGAGGACCTTCATGGTCGCTATGTCGCGCGAATGCGAATTGAAGTTCTCAAGCGCGAGGTTATAGAGCACCACCACCGCAAGCAATATCGCGAACACCTTCACCGCGGCGGTGATCGTCTTGATCCCGCCGAGGATGTTATCGACCTTCTCGTGGAGCGAGGTGATCGATTCCGCCGAGGAGGCATAGCCTTCTTCGACGAGGCGCGCGGCGAACGCGTCGGGGTCAACCCCTTCGGCGAGCCGGACATAGCAGGCCGTATAGAGTTTATCGACCGTGCCGAGGAAATCGCTTTGCAGCCCATTCACCCCATTGAAGGTAAAGGATTCGTATACGGCCCCCACTTCCGCGGAAAGATAGGACCCGTTGTAGCTGAATTCGATCGTGTCGCCGACGCGGGCGCCGATTTCGTTCACGATCTTGCTCGAAATCGCGACTTTGCCCTTCGGGATATCGACTTTGCAATAGGGGTGATCGTCGGAATAGAGGCGGAAGGCGGAGACGAAGCTCTTGCCGTTCGCCTTCACCGTTGAGGTCACCGAATAATATTGGTCGACGTATTCGACCTCAGGATAATCGGCGAAGGCCGGCACGTCGTCGGAGCTTGTGACCGCATAACTCACATTAAGGGAGGCGGTGTAATTCAAATCGATGTCGACGTCGATGCCGTGGTCCAGGGTATCCTGGATGCCGAATCCGCAAATCAATAGCGCCGTGCATCCGGCCACCCCCACCACAACCATGATCGATTTGGCCAAGGAGATGCGGATGTTCCTGATCGCCATCGCGAACGCCAAGGCGAACGGGGTTTGCTTCGAAAGCTTGACGCGGCTCTTCATCTCGACTTTGGGCGGGCGCATAGACTCGGCGGGGCTTAAGGCGATCTCCTTCTTGATGACGAGGACCGTGACGAGGAAGGAAATAAGGGCAAAGGCGGCAAAGGTGAGGAGGGCCTGCCACCAGGGGAAGACGAAGAAGGAACGGGCCGGCAAAGTGAACAGGATGTCGTATTTGATGCCCATGATCGAAGGAATGATGATCGGCCCGAGGATGCATCCGATGAAAGTGGCGATGGTCACAAGCGACCCCACCATCCCGAGATACAGCCCATAGATCGACGATTTGCGGACGCCGAGGGCCTTCATCGTCCCGATTTGGGTGCGTTGCTGGAAGATGAGCTGCGACATCGTGGTGAGGATGACGAGGACCGCGACCAGGAAGAAGACGACCGGGAAAACGAAGCTCAATTGGATCGCTTCCCTGACTTCGTTGTCGATCGTGATCGACCACGGATTGGAACTCCGATCGAGCACTTCCACGAAATTCGTGGACCCCGTGGATTCGAATTTGCTCTCGAAATAGGTGCGGATCGCGTTTTCCTTCGCCTCCAAAGTCGAGAGGTCGGCGAGTTTGATCAGGTATTCGTTCGGCTGCGGGAAATCGCGGCCGAGCTTGATGCTCACCGTCCTGACGAACATGCCCTGATAGTTCTCGCGGAGCTTCTGCTGAAGGGCGTCGTAGAAGATATCCTGGCTGATCAGGAAATTGCCGGAGGTGAAATTGGCCTGCTGGATGTTCTCGCCGAAAAGCATGGAGCCGGTGACGGTCGCGTTGAATTTGAACTTCCCTTCCTTGAGGAAATTGGTGCCGCCATCCTTGAGGTATTGGTCAAAGGAATCGAACGAAATGCCGGCGGAATCGAGATAATCATCGAATTTGAAGGTGAGTTCGACCGTGTCGCCGGGATTGACGGGGTCGCCCAAAGAGGCGCCGCCTTTGGTCGTCAAAGCGTAATCGACGATGAGGAAATGGTCGCTGGTCTGCTCCTCCGTCTGCTCTTTGATCTCGACGGGATAGGAGACGGTGGGCAATTCCTCCTCGACCAAGGCGTAGGCGCTGTGGGTCGAGATCTTGCCGGGGGCGAGGAAGCGCTCACCAAATTCATCGCCCTCATCGAGGATCGATTTGATGAAGGCGGCATCCTCATCCTCGCGAAGGGTGGTCACCGCCCAAATATCCGGGGTATTCCCGGCCGCATAGAACCTCTCGACGCGCTCAGAAAGCGACTGGGCGTTCGAAAGCAGGCCCAAAAACAGGGTCATCGCGATGGCGCCCATCGCCACGATTGCCAAAAACTGCTTCCACGAATGCGCGGCGTCGCGGAGCAATTTCCGCAAGAGTATCCTTGAGGTGGAGAGTCGTTTTTGCACGAGGGAATTTTAGCGGTCTTGCCCTGTCTTTCAAGACAGAGTTCGGAAAACGCATACACGGGTCGCACGGATTAAAAAATTCCCGCTCTTTTAGAACGGGAATCATGGGCAGAAATCTCAGTCGGCGAGGGTTCCCATCGGATCCCAGGGATCGAGGTGGATCGGGTCTTTCCCGGTCGCGTCTTTCTCGACGTCGTTCAGGTATTTCCTGTCGATGACGGCCTGGTAGACGAAGCGGTCGAACCAGGCGGCGTCCATGACGAAGTAGCCGTTCAATCCGGCCTGGTTGCCCCAGGAGTTCTCGATCTTCCATTTGGCGGGGACGCCATCGACGATATCGACGCCGGTGATGACCATCGCATGGTTCATGGCGCTGTGGCGGAAATCGAGCATCGCGGACTTCTCGAACTTGACGTCCATGCCATAGGAGGAGACGTAGTCGTAGGCGCCGCTATTCCAGGCGAAGCCATCGGCGTCGCGGTAGAAGCTCACGTCGCTTCCGAACCATACGGGGACGCCGTCTTTGAGCTGGGCGACGATGAGTTCCTTCATCCTCTCCATCTCGACGTTGAGGTGGTTGATGGGCTTTCCCTCCACCACATTCCCGAGGAAGTCGACGGTGAAGTTCCTGTTGAAGGGCTTGTCCTCGGTCGGCGAATTGATGAGGGACTGGAAATCATCGATCCTGTTCCCGATGTACTTCTCGAAGAAGGACTTCGGGGTGAATCCGCGCTCGACGTGGTAGACCTCTTTCGAGTCGGCGTATTCGAAGTCAAAGGTCTTGGGAGGAACGCCGAAAGCGTTGAGATAGAACTGGTAGATCTTCGCGATCGTCGCCTCTTTCAGCGGACGGATCTCATCTTCTTTGCCCGCCTTATAAAGCTCATGGGCCTTATGGGCGAAATCGCGGATCGCCGCGTTGACGAGAAAGTTCGATTTGGCGGTCTCATTGGATTGGGCGGTTTCGGGGAAGGCGTCCTTCGGCATCAGGCCGTATTTCTTGACGAGGTTCACGAACATGTCCCACTGCCCGCCATCGGAGATCGGATCGCCGAGGACGTGCATGAAGACGCGTTCGGTCGGCTCGTTCGGGCAAAGCTTGATGACGCTTTCGAGGGCGAAGTTCGCTTTCTCGATCTTGTCGTAGAGCGAGATGTAGTTCTGCGAGAATTCGAACGCCTTCAGATCGAGCTCTTTCGCAACGAATTCGCGCAGAAAGTTAAGACCTGCGAAAATCCAGCAGCGGCCGGATCTTTTCTGGTTCGTGACCGACAGGGTCTTCACCTCGACCGAGAAGTGGTCCGTGGCTTTGGCTTCCGACGAAGAATCATAGGCGACGTTGGTGAGCGAGCTGCGCGAGAGGGCGTGGCGCACGATCGCGTTCTTGGGGTCAGCCTCGTAGTCGGCGAGGATGGCTTCTACTTTGGCGCCGACGAGGGCGCCCGTTTTATTGTTGTCCATTGGTGATAAATTCCTCCACTTAGCGAACCAATTTTACGCGCGTACTGAATGGTGGCAAGATAAAACCTTTACCCTGCTTTATGCGCGCGTGCTAAAATAGTCAAAACGATTAAGGGAGCTGCTTCTATGGACAAGAGCCTAGATAGATTTCTGAGGTACGTGAAGGTCGACACCCAGTCCGACGATACCTCTTTTTCCGTGCCTTCGCAGGCAAAAGAGCTGAATCTCTCGAGGATGCTGCAAGCCGAGCTGAAGGATATGGGGATCGAATCCTATATCAATGAATTCGGCATACTCTACGGCAAATTGCCGGGCGAGAAAGGCCTCGACCCAATCGGCCTCAATTCCCACGTCGACACCGCGCTCGAATGCAGCGGCAAGGACGTCAAGCCGCGCATCGTGTCGAACTATGACGGCGGCTATATCGAACTGAATGAGAAATTCCGCATGTCGCCGAAGGAATTCCCCACCCTTGGCGAGCATATCGGCGATGACTTGGTCGTCACTAGCGGCGACACCTTGCTCGGCGCCGACGACAAAGCCGGCGTTGCGATCATCATGGCGGTCCTCTATCACTATGTGACCCATCCCGAAGAAAGGCACCACACCATCTGCTTCTGCTTTACCCCCGACGAGGAGATCGGGCGCGGTCCGGACCATTTCAACGCCAAGGAATTCGGCGCCAAATACGCCTACACCATCGATGGCGGCATCTGGAACGAAATCGCGACCGAAACCTTCAACGCCGCCCATGCGACCGTCAAGGTGAGCGGCATCTCGATCCACCCCGGCGAAGCCAAAGGCAAGATGGTCAACGCCGCGAATGTCGCGATGGCTTTCGACGCCGAGCTCCCGGCATTGAAGCGCCCGCAGTTCACCGAAGGGAAAGAAGGGTTCAACCATTTGGTGGAAATGAGCGGTGGAACCGACAAAGCCGTCCTCCGCTACATCATCCGCAATCACTCCCGCGAAGAGCTCGATAATCAGAAGGAAGAATTCCGCACGGCCGCCAAAGCCGTCGAGGAAAAATTCCCCGGTGCCCGCGTCGAACTCGATATCGGCGACGACTACCGCAATATGAAAGAGGTGCTCGACGCGCATCCGGAAGCCGTCAACAAGGCGATCGACGCATTCCATAGGCTCGGATTCGAGCCGGTGTTCCAACCGATCAGGGGCGGAACCGATGGCGCGACCTTCTCATTCAAAGGATGCCCGACGCCGAATCTCGGAACCGGAAGCTATAACCACCACGGCAGGTTCGAATATCTGTCGGTCATGGAATTCCATCGGATGATCGATATCGTCAAAGAGATCGTGAAAGCCTAATCCAATCGCCCAGCAATGGGCGATTTTTTGACGAAAAAGGCTCCGATTGCTCGGAGCCGAATTCTCGATTGGCTGGGGTGGCTGGGATCGGACCAGCGCGTCTGGGTGTCAGAGACCCATGCCTTACCACTTGGCTACACCCCAAGGTGCGAAACATATTGTACTCGAACATACGCAAGAAGCAAGCCTTAATTTTTCGCCCACTTTTTCTTACTTTTACTTCGAAAACGAATACACGTCCCCCACGGAATTGGTAAAAATCAGGTTTTTTGTTATGCGGTTTCGCAAACCAAATTTGGTCTCATGGTTTCCTTTACATTTTTGCACGCGTGATATAATTACCTAATGAACGGGGAAAAATATGGCAAAAATCATCGCTATATCCGGGGGTAGCGGCTCTGGGAAAACGTTTGTCGCAAAAGCCCTCAAAGAAAACCTTCCTGGCGGGGCTGTCGTTTTAAGCTATGACAACTACTACCGCGATCAGGGCCACCTGAAGCCCGAGGAGCGGGAACTCATCAATTACGATGATCCGAAACAGCTGGATTCCGAGCTTTTCACCAAGCATATCCAGATGCTTAGGGAAGGCAAAGCCATCAACGTGCCGCAATACGATTTCTCAACCCACACCCGTCGCAAAGTGACCAGGCCGCTGAAAAGCGCGGAATGGATTATCTGCGAGGGCATCATGGTTTTCCAGATACCGCTGGAGAATTATGACTTCACGATATACGTCCACGCCGACAACGACGTAAGGCTTTCCCGCCGCATCCTCCGCGACACCATCATGCGCGGCCGTACTTTGGATTCGGTCATCTCCCAATACATGGCAACCGTCAAGCCCATGCACAAAAAATACATCCATCCCGGGAAGGGCATGGCCGATTTCGTTTATGTCAATAACGATAACAATGGCCTCAACACCAAGCAATTCGGCGAGATGATGGAAGCCATCGAAAAGAAAACGAAATAGCTTTATTTCAGCTTCTCCAATTCGGATTTCAAGAAGGCGGTGACGTCTTCTTTTCTTTCTCCGCTCATCGGCTCATGGCCGTAAACGAAGGAAAACGCATCCACGCCCTCAATGGTTTTGATCGTTTCGTATAGCGCCGACCTATTATAGCCGGCGTTTCCGTCGTAAAGCGCATCCCCAACGAAGCACACGCCGTCGCTTGAGATCGCGATCATCGATCCCTTGGAATGAGAACTGATGAGCGGCATGAGGGTCACCTGGACGTCCCCTAAATCGATTACGGTCTTCTCCCCCACCGCTTTATCGACCCTGACGTATCGGGCGGTCGTTGAGCTTCCGTATGTCTCGCAGGAGGCGAAATAGGGGAAATTTGCTATATGGTCTGCGTGAAAATGCGAAATGCCAAGATAAGAAGGGTTGCGCAAAACCCCCTTCCCCCGCAGTTCATCTATGAGGTCGAGCTGCCTTTTCGAGGTTCCGCAATCGAAGAAAAAGGTCCCGCCGCTGCCATGGACCACCCCGATTTTGGGGCAGAGGAAGCGTTCGTCTTGGCCGATGTATCCGCTATGGGTGGAAAGCTCGATGAATTGAACCACGAACAAATTCTATCACTTTTTCCAAAAAACCTATGAGCAACGGGAATTTTTTGGGCAAAAAAGGAACTATCTTACTTGAAACCTGCGCTAGGAGATTTAAAATTATATCCACGGAGAAATATATGAAGATACTCGTTGCAGGCTTTAAGCCATATTCAAGTTATTCCACCAACCCCGCCGAGGAAATTCTTCCGATGATTCATGAAGACGATGTCTCCACCGTCCTCCTCGACGTTAGCTATTCGCGTTCACAGAAGCAAATGCTCAAAGCGCTTGCCGAAAGCGAAGCCGATGCAGTCGTTGTCGTAGCCCTTTCCCCATTCATCAAATCGCCGGCGATCGAGCGTTACGCCTACAATTCCATGGATTCGGTCGAACCGGACATGGACGGCGTCGTCAAAAGCGGCGAGGAGATCGTCAAAGGCGGATCGAGCAATCTTTTCCCGCCCGTCGATGTCACCACGATCGACGCCTACGTCCTAAGCCAAGGCAATACTTCCCAATTGAGCATCGAGCCCGGCAAATACGTCGCTAACGCCGTCTATTATCGCGCTTTGTCCGCCGGCATGCCGACGATCATGGTGCATGTCCCGTTTGCCGAGACCTTCCCGCTTTCGGAATCCCGCGACACCATCGTCAACGTCATCGAATATCTCCGCGGCTGCCAATTCTAGGCCGCGAAAATCCTGAAACGCTTTGCTTCTCTTAAGAGGGCAAAAGGTTTTATAATACTTAAGTATGATTCCAAAAGAGCTAATTACATCAAAATCTCGCGTCCTGGTCTTGTATTCCGGAATGACGATCGAAGAATCCATCCAGAAGATGAACAAAGGCCGCTTCCAAATGGTCCCCGTCCTCGAGAAGGAGTCCGGCAGGTATCTGTATTCCCTTTCGGCGTCCGACATGCTGAATCACATCATCAACGTCGGTAGTTATGAGAAAGCGCTGCACGACCCCATCGCGAGCATTCCCGTCGACCGTTTGATCGTGCCTTGCACCAACGACATCGGGATCAACGGCCTCATCGATCTTTTGGCCAACCAAAACTACGTGCCCCTCGTCGATGGAGGAGGCATCTTCCAAGGCATCATCACCCGTAAGAAAGTCCTTTACCGCCTGATGACCGCCGAAGAGGAATAAGAAGAAGGAAGAAAAATGCCTGAATGCGATCAGAACTGCTCGGCCTGCGGCGAAAACTGCAGCGAGCGCCAAGAACCACAGTCGTTTTTGGCCACCCCAAACCCCAATAGCCATATCAAGAAAGTCATCGCCGTCGTCAGCGGCAAAGGCGGCGTAGGGAAATCCCTCACCACTTCTTTGCTCGCGGTGAACGCCAGGCGCGATGGCAAGAAAGTCGCCGTCTTGGACGCCGACGTCACCGGCCCGAGCATCCCGACCATCTTCGGCTTGTCGGAAATGGCGACCGCCAGCGAAACCGAGATCTATCCGGTCAACACCTCAACCGGCATCGAGACCATGTCCCTCAACCTCTTGACTGAGGACCCTGCCGAGCCGGTCGTTTGGCGCGGACCGGTCATCTCCGGGCTCATCAAGCAGTTCTGGACCGATGTCGCCTATGGCGATATCGATGAGATGTACGTGGACATGCCGCCGGGAACCGGCGACGTCCCGCTCACGGTCTTCCAGAGCCTTCCGGTCGACGGCATCGTCATCGTCACCTCTCCGCAGGATCTCGTCTCACTGATCGTTGAGAAAGCGGTCAGGATGGCGGGCATGATGAACATCCCGGTCCTCGGAATCGTCATGAATATGTCTTATCTCACTTGCCCCAAGTGCGGCGAAAAGATCTATCCGTTCGGCAAAAATGACGATGACCTCGCTAAGAAATACGGCTTCCAGGTCATCGAGCACCTGCCGATCGACCCAAAGCTTGCGACCCTATGCGACAAAGGCGCCATCGAAACCTACGAAGGTGATTACCTCAAAGGCCTGACCAAGCTGATCCACGACATCGAAAAGTGATCATCAAGCCATCTCAGAACAGCGAGATGGCTTTTCTTTTTTCGCTGATGATTCTCATATCCTCCGACATCTGCGGCCATTTGATAAGGACGAGGAACCGTTTTGTCTCGTCCCTAGGATCGCGCTCGATGTTTCGGGCATATGGCTGATAGGAAAGCGGTCCAAAGGAAAGCGTGGAGACCCGCACCGCTTCTTTTTGGCATAGGTAATCGATGATTTCCTCTTTGCTCGCGAGGAACCCGAACTTCTCGTTTCCGTAATAGAGGTAGTCGATATCCTGATTCGTTTGGACGAAGCCATGGATGATGGAGCGGATGATCATGGCCCTAACGAGCTTTGGGTCTTGGAATTCGGCGTTGGCTTTGTCGAAGTCGGGATCGTGCTGTTTCCTCATCTCGTCGACCGTCATCCTTTTGCGCTGGCCATCCCCTTTGATCGTTCCATCGCCGAAATGGTAATAAAGGAACACCGCGACCGACTTTTTGGAGATATCGAATTGCCGCAGGAACTTCACGAAGCTCCAGATGGATTCATAATGCACCGTATTGGCCCTCCCCTGCTTGATGCAGAGGTTCTTTTTGTGGCCGTCGACCCATACCTCCACATCAGTTTTGCAGGAACCCCGCACCTGATGGCACCTGATCTTGCTCTGCTCCTGCGCCTCCAGGAACATCATGCGGATGCAGCTCTTCCAATGAGGAGCGAGTTCGGCGATCGTCTTGCCATGCAGCTGCTTCATGATGGCCGCTTCGCCTTTTTCTTCTTTGTTCATAAAATTGCCTCCTACTTATTGATTGGCGTGGAGGAGGGCAAAAGCGACACAAACTCGCCAAAAAATTTTTCAGGCATTTTTCAAAAGCCCGAGATTATCGGCAATAGGCGTTGGAAAAGTGACATTTTCCTTCTTGCTCTTTCGCGCGTAAGACTATATACTCTTCGAGCGTGGCGCAATTGGTGAAACGGTTAACACACTCGGCTGTGAACCGAGCATGAATGGGTTCAACTCCCATATTGCGCCCCAGACAAAATACTGACCGCGGTTATCCGCGGTTTTGTTTTAGCCCAAATGCATTGAATTCCAGAGTAATTTAAATAAGAAAAATTATCAAAAAGAAATTCAGTGCATGACGAATGACTTCTATTCGGTATATTTACGATAAGAAAAAACTATTTTTCGCCCAGTTTTAGGCGAATGATCAGGCATTTTTTGCCGTCATCCGAGTTCTTCATGCTGAAGCGGCTGATGAAATTTGCCCGCTTCTTCAATATGACCCTCAACTCCTCGAAGAAGAGCTTTTCCTCCAAAAGCGTCGCATCCGCCTTATCGGCGAACGCCTTTGAGTCATCTACGCCAAACGTCATGAGGGCCTCCTTGTTGCCGGTGCGCTTGATGAACCAGTTCGTGAATTTAAGGCCTTTCGTAGACGTGGCGTCGAATATGAATTCCTGGCCCGGGAATAGCCCGCTTAGCCGCTTTATGAATCTTAGGATGTCTTCCTCCAAGAAATACTGGAACACGCCAGAAACGATCATGATGGTCGGCAAGCCCTTATCCGCAATCCCCGAAGCCCAATCGAAGGAGAACATGTCTCCGCCGATCAGCTTCTCGTTCTCGTTCTCCCCGAAGACCTTGCGCCTGGTCTCAATGACCTCTGGAAGATCGATCTCATAGAAGAACGCCTTCCCCTGCCCAAGTTTCTTGCTGATGCGGAAATACGCACTCTCCAAACCCGCGCCGAAATAGATGACATTGCTGGGCCCATGCGCCTCAATGAAATCCTCCACCATCCTGTCCGTGATGTAATAGCGGGCGACGGAAGCGATGTTGGTATACTCAAACGACCCTTTCGTTGCCTTGTCCGGCAAATAGGGTTCCAGTTCCAAAGCCTTCTCATCATAGAAGACATCTGGGAATCTCTTCGAGAAATAAATGCGTGCGACCAGAGGCACGAACGTCGTATTGGCCACGCCTTCAAAATGT
>JAILKX010000091.1 GCA_024693415.1 Bacilli bacterium | reverse complement strand
TTGGTGTTTGTGCTCGGGGTCATAGGGGTTATAGGTGATGCCTTTGTGGCCAGTGGTGCCGCTTCCGCCCATCGCGAGTTCATCGAGGGTGGTCTTAGCGATCAAGACGGCCTTCTTCTCTTTGAGTTTGGCGACAACCGTAGCGTCAAATAGAGGGACGTACCCATTCAAAATGTTGCTGGAGGCGGTGGTTTCGATTCCCTTGGTCGAGAAGTTGTCCTTCGCGACGTAGGGGATGCCCCAAAGCATATTGTCGGCTTCGGGTTCGACCAAAGTCGCGGCGAATTCGAGCGCCTCTTTCTCGCAGATGGTCTCAAATGCGTTCTCTTTGTTTTCCTTTGCCCTCTGCAAAGCTTCTTTCGCAAGCTCAAGCGGGGTGACTATCTTTTCGACTAAGGCGCGGTGGATATCCGCGATACACATATCTAAGTAGCTCATCAGATTACCACCTTCGGCAGCTTGATCTGGTTGTCCAGCTTGCTGCCCGCATTCTTTAGGGCCTCATCGCGAGGGAGCGGCTCTTCCGCCACATCCTCGCGGAGGAAAGTGACCGTGCAATCAAATGGGAAGGTCATCGGCTGATAGGAATCGAGTCCCTCGATCTTGCCAATTGTCTCCATTTGCTGCGTCAGGATCTTGAATTCTTCAAGCAGGGTGTCGTATTCCGCGTCTGACATATCAAACAGGAGACGATTGGCCGCGTCATGAAGAACTTCTAACGTAATTTGCTTCATATGACCTAGTTCCTTTCACTAGATGTTAAAACTATACATCTTTATTCTGCGTTTTTCTCTATATAAGAGAGGGCTTCTTGCTCATTCATGATTTCAATGCCAAGCGCTTGCGCTTTGGTGAGCTTGCTTCCGGCATCCGTACCAGCGATGACGATGTCGGTTTTCTTGGACACCGAACCCGACACTTTCGCGCCGATATTCTCCAAGATCTCGGTCATCTCGTTGCGCGAATACTTCTCGAGCCCGCCGGTCAAAACGACCGTTTTGCCGTAGAAATAATTCGAGGCATCCGCCGCATCGGTGCCAAGATAATTGAAGTTCACGCCCATGAAGCGCAGGGTCTCGACCATCGCGGAATGATCCGGATTATGGAACCATTCGACGATCGATTTCGCGGCCACGGGTCCAATATCATCGACCTTGAGCAAGTCATCTTCCGTGAGGTCGAAGAACGCATCGAGCGTCCTGAACCTCCTCGCCAATACCTTCGCGGTCTTGCTGCCGATCTCTTTGATGCCGAGGCCGAACAGGAGTTTTTCGAGGGAACGACCCTTCGAATTCTCGATGGCGTTCAGCAGGGAGTCGATGGATTTATCGCTCCAGCCATCCAAGGCTTTGATCTCCTGGGCGCGGTTATAGAGGGTGTAGATTTCGGGGATGTCAGTCATGAATCCTTCGCCGAAGAATTCCTCCACCACTTTGTCACCCATGCCATCGATATCCATCGCGTCGCGGGAGGCAAAATGAATCATACCCTCGATCTTTCTGCTCGGGCAGTCCTTGTTAAGGCAGTAATGGAGGCCTTGTACTTTGGTCAATGGCTGGCCGCATTCCGGGCAGATTTCAGACATGATGAACGGGCGTTCCGTGCCGTCGCGCATATTGGGCAACGGGCGCACAACTTCGGGGATAACGTCCGCGGCTTTGCGGAGGATGACGGTGTCGCCGATCATCAATCCTTTATCCTTGATGAAGTCTTCGTTGTTCAGGGTGGCCCTTTGCACGAGCGAACCCTGGACACGAACCGGTTCAAGAACCGCGTTCGGCGTGATGCGGCCGGTGCGGCCGACGGTCAGGAAGATGTCGAGCAACTTGGTCGAGACTTCCATCGGCGGGAACTTATACGCGATCGCCCATTTCGGAGTTTTGGCAGTGTAGCCGATCGCATCGTAATCGTCGATCATGTCGAGCTTGAACACCAAACCATCGATATCGTATCCAAGCGTCGGGCGCTTTTCGGTGTATTCCTGAATATAGGCGAGCACCTCTTCGATGCCGTGGAGCCTGCGCCTTTCGTGGTTGGTCTTGAATCCGAGTTGGTCAAGATAATCCAAGGAATCCGAATGGACGTGCTGATC
>JAILKX010000069.1 GCA_024693415.1 Bacilli bacterium | reverse complement strand
CCTAAGGGTCTCGTCCATCGCACAGTATCCCATGCGACTTCATGAACTCAGCCGAGCCTCGGCCATCATCAAGATGACTTCACCGAGATGTCGGTATGTGATGTGACCTTGCGGCCACGAGAGGAATAATACACTGATATTTGTGGGGACCGTGAGGACACCGTATGTCCTCTTTCAGGCAAATAAAAACACCCTACCGAAATAGGATGTCTTTTGCCGAGACCCCGAGCGCGATAGCGATTCGGTTCACCACTTCGATGGACGTCGTTCCGTTTGTCTCCAAACGGCGGATCTGCCGCATCGAATACCCGAGCAGATCGCCGAGTTCCACCTGCGAAAGGTGGCGCCCCAAGCGAAGTTTCCGGATATTGTTGGCGATGGCCTCTGTCCGTATCAGCTTGTTCATGCCTACACCTCCTTTGATACGTGATGCAATGATCGCTGTACCTTGTGCAGTGGGTACCGGTGTCGGCGCTATAACAAGCGTGGTAATTCTATGGTCGGAGGCTGCAAGCGTCAATATCAAAATCAGCACGGAAACGAGATGCCATTCACGCTAGGATTTTCACCGAAAACGAAATATTTATATTTCTATTTAATAAGTTAAGTTTCTTCCTGTAAAATGTCGGCGATATGTCGAACGATTACTCCAAACGTGGCCTGCGCCTCCAGGGATTGGCGCACAAAAACCTTTCCGAGATCGAGAGGTTCTCCGAATACGTCCCAGGCGGCTTCTTCGCCTATCACGCCGGCGGGAACGAAGAGCTCATCTACGCCAACCAGACCGTCTGCCGCATTTTTGGATGCGAGACGCTCGAGGAATTCAAGGAGCTCACTGGCTACACCTTCAAAGGAATGGTCCACCCCGACGATTATGAACAGATCTCGAAATCCATCGACGCCCAGCTAGACCACGGCGACGAAGGTTTGGACCACATCGAATTCAGGATCACCCGCAAAGACGGCGAGATCTCCTACATCACCGACTTCGGCCGACTCGTCGAGACCGAGGACTGGGGCAAGGTCTTCTTCGTCTTCATCGAGGACATCACCTTCGTCAGGAAATCGATCGAGAACAAGATGCTCAAAGACGCGCTTGCCTATGCCGAGAAAGCGAGCAAGGCCAAAAGCGAATTCGTCTCCAATATGTCGCACGACCTCAGGACCCCGCTCCACACGATCGCCGGCACCACCGAGCTCGCCTTGGCCCACCTCGACGACCCTGAGAAGGTCGAGAAGAGCCTGAAGCAGATCAAGACCTCAAGCAAAGCGCTCCTTGCCTTGACAAGCGATCTCCTCGACATCGCCAAGATCGAGAACGGCGAGTTCGTCTTCAATCTGAGGCCCTACGATATCCGCGAGGCATTCCAGACCCTCGTCGACATCATCGCGGGGAGGATCGCGGACAAAAAGCAGACCTTCAACACCTGGATCGACGTGATTCAGAACCCATTCGTCATGGCCGACAGCGTTCGCACCTGCCAAATCGTTTTGAACATCCTCACCAACGCCAATAAATTCACCCCGGAAGGCGGCCAGATCGAGTTCAGCCTCCGCGAGGAACCCTCCAAGGTCGACCAATTCCATGCGAGGCATGTATTCGTAATCAAGGATAACGGCATCGGGATGGACCCCGAATTCGTCGCCAAGGCCTGCGACGCCTTCGAAAGGGAAGACGCCCAGCGCATCACCAAAGACCTCGGCAGCGGCTTAGGCCTATTCATCGCCAACAACATCCTCACCGCGCTCGGCGGAAAGCTTGAGATCGAGAGCGAAAAGGGCAAAGGCACCACCGTGAAGGTCGCCTTCGAATTCTCCATCTGCGGCGAAGAGGAGGTCGAGAACCCGCTTCAGGGGATCAACGGCTACCACATCCTCATCGCCGAAGATCAGATGATCAACCGCGAGATCATCAAGGAAACCCTCGAGGACCTAGGCGCGACCGTCGACGCCGCCCAAGACGGAAAAGAGGCGTTTGACCTGTTCCTCGAATCCGAGCCCCATTCATACGACATCATTTTGATGGACCTAAGGATGCCGGTCATGGATGGCTTTGAGTCCACCCGCGCCATCCGCTCCCTCGACCGCATCGACGCCAAGAACGTCCCGATCGTCTCCTTGACCGCTGACGCCTATTACGACGACCGCGTCAAATGCCTCGAAGCCGGCATGGACGAGCACCTGCCGAAGCCGGTCGAGATCGAATTGCTCACCTCCACCATCAAAACCCTCGTCAAGAAACGGCAGAAGAAATATTGATCCGTTGAGGACGTGTATCGAAATTCACCATGAAAAGACGGAAGATCATCCTTGATTGCGACCCAGGCCACGACGACGCCGTCGCCATTTTGCTTTGCGGCGCTTCCCCTTCTTTGGAATTGCTTGGGATCACCGTCGTAAGCGGCAACCAGACCTTGGAGAAGACCGCGCGCAACGCCTGGAACGTCTCGAGATACCTCGGAATCGACTGTCCCATCGCTTTGGGGGCGAGCGATCCGCTTGTAAGGACCAGGCTGAACTGCGGCGAAATCCATGGCGAGACTGGGCTTGATGGCTTCGACTTCCCGCCCTACTCCTATGATTACGATAGCCGCAGAGCTCCGGAATTCATCCGCGATCTGCTGCTCAAAGAAGAGCAAGCAACCGTCATCACCACCGGCCCCATGACCAATTTGGCCCAGGCTTTGCGGGATTATCCGCAAATAAAAGGCCATATTGACGAGATTATCCTGATGGGCGGCTCCACCGGTGCCGGCAACCTTACGCCGTACGCCGAATTCAACATCCTCGCCGATCCCGATGCCGCCGACATCTGCTTCAGGGCTGGGCTCCCGATGCGGATGGTTGGGCTTAACGTCACCAGAAGAGCCATGGTCCTTCCCGAGGTCATGGAGCAGATGGCGAAGGTCGATACTTCCGCAGGCAGGATGTTCATCGCCCTCATGAAGTTCTTCAACAAGACCCAAAACGAGGTGTTCGGCCTTCCAGCCGGCCCGCTTCACGACCCCATGACCATCGTCTCCCTCATCGCGGACGGCGTTGTCAAGTTTGAGCCGATGGACGTTAAAATCATCTTAGAAAAGGATGAGCATTACGCCCAAACCGTATGCACGCCCCTCACGGATTCCAAAATCCTTGTCGCGACAGACGTTGACGTGAAGGCCTATTGGGGCGTCATCGAGCACGCCCTACGCGCATATAAATAATATAGATATAGGACAGGTCGCGACGGCCTGTCCTTTTTTCTGTATTGACATATTAATACAGTTAATACAATATTATGGCATGGACGCAAACAACCAACCCGTATACATATCCATCGCTTCCTACTACCGCAAGCTGATCCTCACCGGAAAACTGAAGCCGGGAGACGCTTTGCCGTCGGTCCGCGAAGTGGCGCTTATGGAGAAGATCAACCCCAACACCGCCGCCCGCGCGTTCTCGATCCTGGTGCAGGAAGGTCTTGTGACGTCGATCGAAAAGAAGGGCTATTACGTCCAAAACGGCTCAACCGACCGTCGCGAGGGGCTGCTGCATTCGCTTCGCGACCTCTTAAGCCAAGGCTATTCCAAACAGGAAATCGCCGAGGCGCTGAATGAAATGGAGGGTATCCATGATTGAAATCAGAGATTTGGGCAAGGATTTCGATACTGTGCATGCCGTATCGCATCTGAACCTGACCAT
>JAILKX010000065.1 GCA_024693415.1 Bacilli bacterium | reverse complement strand
TTCGTCTTAGGGCTCAGCGCGCTATACGAATTGCTGTCGGTGCTTGCCGGGAAAGCGAAAGAATCGGTCTTGAAGGCCGTGAACCAATACCAAGCGGATGAGGAGGATCGTATTTAATGATTACAGAAGCGAAATTCAAATATGCATTGAAGGAGATGATGGCCGAGCTTCCTTTGGAAGACATCAACGTCACCGCCCTCTGCAAGAAATGCGGGTGCCACCGCCAGACTTTCTATTACCACTACCAGGACATCTATGACCTGATCGCCGCGATCTTCCTGAACGAAGAGATCGTCGAGCTCGACCACGCCAAGAACACCGGGGATGCGCTTAAGGCGTTCATCCACTATGTGAAGGTCAATTTCTCCTTCCTCCGCGCCACTTATAACTCGGCCGCGAAGGATCTGACCGACGACTTCATCTTCAACAAGCTGAACGCCAAATTCGTCTACCTTTGGACCGCCGACCCGACCATTTCCTTGAAGCGCGACGGCTGCCGCAACGCCGCCAGGCGCTTCGCCCACATCATCGCCGACGAATTCGGGTATTGCTTCAAAGACCCGAAGCTCACCCCTGAGAAATTCGTCAGGAGGATGAATAAGTTCGCCGACAATTGCATCCAGATCATATTGCCGCAGATCGTCGCCCTATCGAAGAAGGAGGAAGGGAAATGATTGACTTCAACTTTGTAGCCCCCACCAAAATCTATTTCGGCAAAGGGAAGGAGAGCCTCGTCGGCGAAGCCGCCAAGGACCATGGCTTCCACCGCACCCTGATCATCTATGGCTCCGACCGCATCAAGAAGACCGGCCTGCTCGAATTCGTAACCTCCAAACTCAAGGAGAACGGGATCGAATTCGCCGAGCTTTCTGGCGTCCGCGCGAACCCGACCGCCGAAAAGGCCCGCGAGGGATTGAGGCTGGCCCGCGAATTCAAAGCGGACTCGATCCTCGCCATCGGAGGCGGCTCGATCATCGACACCGCCAAATCCATCGCCAACGGATTCTATTACGATGGCGACCAATTCGACTTCAACCTCAAGAAGGCTGTCCCGACCAAAGCCCTCCCGATCGGTGTCATCCTGACCCACGCTTCCGCCGGTTCTGAGATGTCTGATTCCTGCGTCATCCAAGACGACGCTTTGGGCATCAAACAGGGCTTTAACAATGACACGTCCCGCCCGGTTTTCGCGATTGAGGACCCCGAACTCACCTATTCGGTATCCCCGTATCAGACCGCGGCAGGCGTCTCCGACATCATGATGCATTCGCTCGAGCGCTACTTCGGCCATAGCGATGGCGATGAGCTCGCCGACGATTGGGCCCTCGATCTCATCAAGAGCACAATGGAATGGGGCAAGGTCGCGGTGAAGGAACCGAACAACTACCAAGCCCGCGCCGTCGTCATGCTCAACAGCTCCTTATCGCACAATGGTTTGACTGCCCTAGGAAAGAAAGCGCCTTTCGTCGTCCATCCCCTTGAGCACGCCTTAAGCGGCTACGCCCCCAACATCACCCACGGCGCCGGCGTCGCCCTTATTTACCCCGCCTGGGCCCTCTATGTCGTGGACAAGGCCACCGACAAGTTCGCGCGCCTCACGGAACGCGTGTTTAAACTTCATGGTGCGAACGAAAAGGAAACCGCTATAATTGGTATACACGCGATGAAGGACTTCTTCGCGTCGATCGGAATGCCCACCACTTTCGAGGAGGTTGGACTGTCCGAAAAAGACATACCTGCCTTGGTGAAACTGGCGAGTGGCAACGGTACACGTGTGATTGGCGGTTGCCCCCAATCCCTAAATCAGGCGGACATGGAAAAGATCTTCCGCAGTCTGCTGGCCAAGGAGGCCTAATTTATGAAAAAGAATGAATTCGCAACCTTCGTCGCCTATTTGGCGATGTTTGGCGTCGCAATCCTGATCGGCTTGACCTGGCTGAGGCCGGTTATTTCGACCACCGGCTCGAGCCTCGGCATCCATTATGTTTTGCTCGTCATCCTTTCGCTCGTCGCCGGCGTGCTCCTCAACTCGTTAATCATCGAGCTCGGACATCTTCTCGGCGCCAAAACCGGGAAATATGAGGTACGTTCCTGGACGGTTTTGTTCTTCGGTTGGAAGATCAAGGACGGAAAGAAGAAATGGGGCTTCTCCCAGTTCGACGGATTAAGCGGCGAGACCAAGCTCAAGCCGACCGATCCCGAAAAGTCCTCTTTGTCCGGCTACATCGCCTTCCCGCTTTTGTTCCTGCTCCTCGAAGTCATCGTCTGCGCGTTCATGATCGCGATCTCCAGGCGTCTTCAGGCCTCCACCGACGAAGCCGTTGCCGGCATCGCCTGGATGGAGATCTTCGCCCTCGTGCTCCTTGGCACCGCGGCGATGCTCTACATCTATAACCTATTCCCCGCGCGCCTAGAGACCGTCAACGACGGCTATCTAATGCTCGTCCTCTCCAAGCCGATCAACAAAGTCGCCTATAACAACATGCTCCTAGCCGAAGCGATCGCCGATGAGGGCGGAGAGATGAAAGAACTCCCCGTCTACGACACCGTCACCGACTTCACCTATCGCATCAACCTCGTCTCCGTCTACCGCAACCTCGAGAAGGGCGAATCCCATAAAGCGATCCTGATCCTCGACAAGGCGATCGACACCGACAAAGGCCTCTCCTCC